>JAWOHQ010000103.1:0-9072 GCA_046485105.1 Candidatus Competibacteraceae bacterium
GGAAACGGTCCGCCTTGCAGGCGGGTGACGCAATCGAACTCGCCATAGCGATGCCCATTGGTGGCGAAAACGTATTTCACGTCGAAACGCTCGCCATCGGCATATCCCTTGGCCTGCTGCATGCCCGCGAGGGGGTCTTCACTTTCTTTCTTGGCTTCCAGCACGGCGATGGGCAGCGGCTTGGGCATCACACAGAGTTGGACACAGAGCAGATAGTCGGTGCGACCCGGTCCTTTGCGGCGGCGGCCTTTGGCCCCGGTGGGTTCGACGGGAGACGGCGTCAGAATGGTTTCAAGCGTGATTTGCGCGCGGCTGACATAGCCTTTGGCGCGCAGCAGGGGGTCGATCAGGTGGTAGCGGGTATCCGCCTCGTTCATGCTCATTAGCGTCCGCCGTTGTTCTGCTTCGTGATGTCCATCATCCGCGCCACCGGGGTGCGTACCCATTCATCGATCTCGCACAACTGGAATGTCCACAGCTCTAGCGCCCACGCTCCAGCGTGGGCGCTAGAGAAAAGTCTAACCGATCCGACGCCTTACGGAGTAGCACCAAGTCTGTCGTTGCGCCAACGCGCGTCCTTGTCTTTTGCTTGCGCCTTGCCGCTTCCGCAACCCTATGTTCTGTAACGTACAGACTAGCGGGGCGAAAAGGGTGTCTGCTCGCGATTGCCGGGAACGCGATGTCCGGCGTTCGCTCGCCACTACCTCGATGGGCCGCTTCATGGCCAGGTGGCATCACCCATGCCACACCCATTGAGGAATCAGTCCATGACCACGGCGACCCAAACCCTTGACCCGGAACGGCTGCGACGATCGACCTACCGCTGGTATCAATTGCTTCTCCGGGCGATGCTGTTTGGTTTGCTGTGCGGCGCGCCGATCACGCCGGTCATCGCTCAGGAACCCGTCGGCGCGTCCGTCGAACCGCTGAAATCACCCGTCTCCGGCACGGAAGACCTCTCCCCGGCGCCCGCCAAGGTGGACGTCAAACCCGTCGCGCGCGATGAAGAAATCCGCAAGCGTCTTCAGAGTGTCCTGGATGCCACCGGCTGGTTCACCGACCCACACGTCCGGGTCGAGGAAGGGGTCGTCTTTCTCAAAGGTCAGACGGAAACCGATGAATTAAAAAAATGGGCCGGCGATCTGGCGCGCAACACCCAAGATGCCGTTGCCGTGATCAACCGGATCGAGGTGCCCGAACCATCGGCCTGGGATTTCCGTCCGGCGTGGAGCGGAATGTTGATCCTCTGGCGCGACGCGATCCGCGTGCTGCCCCTTTTCATTTTTGGGCTGATGATCCTGGCGCTGTCGGTGGGAGTCGCCCTGTTGGCCACCTGCGGAGCACGGGTGTTTCTGGGTCCACGAATTCGAACCAGACTCCTGCTGAATGTGCTGGCGCGTGGCGCCGGCGTACTCGCCTTCCTGTTCGGCGTCTATATCGTTCTCCGAGTCTCTGGCCTGACGCAACTGGCGCTCACCGTGGTCGGCGGCACCGGTTTGATCGGCCTGGCGTTGGGCATTGCCTTCCGCGATATCACCGAGAATTTCCTGGCCAGCATCTTCCTCAGCATGCAGCAACCGTTCGAGACGGGCGACTTGGTTGAGATTACTGGCGTGACCGGCTACGTGCAGCAGTTGAACGTGCGGACGACGATCTTGATGACGCTCGAGGGCAACCTCGTCCAGATCCCCAACGCCAGCGTCTACAAGAGCACCATCCGCAACTTCACGACCAACCCCAATCGGCGTGAAGTCTTTGAGGTCGGCATCGGCTACGATGATGCGATTAACGACGCCCAGGAGATTGCCCGGAAAGTCCTGGCGGAGCACCCCGCGGTCCTGAACGACCCCGAGCCTGCGGTGCTGGTGGACAGTCTGGGGAGGTCGACCGTTAACCTGCGCGTCTACTTCTGGCTCAATGGCCACGAAAATAGTTGGTTGAAGGTACGGTCTTCGGTGATTCGGCTCGTGAAACTCGCTTTTCAGAAACAGGGCATCTCCATGCCCGACGAGGCCCGTGAGGTGGTCTTTCCGCAGGGTATCCCCGTCACCCTGCTCGACGCGACACCGGCCGATACGCTCGGTGCGATGCCGGAAAAACGACCCTCGACGGAACCGCCGCCCGAAGATCTCGCTGCGGTGTCCACGAAAGCGGAAGCCGGGTTATACAGCGAGGCCGCCGTCATTGAGGGACAGGCCAGGCAGGTACAACCTTTGAAGGATGGGGAAAACCTTTTGCCGGGGGCTTCCGTCACTCTGTGAACAAGATGAAACGACACGAGTTGCGCCGGATGCGCGGTGCGGATCTGGCAACCACTCCCCCCGTATCCAGTGAGGCATCGTGACGCCTCCGGTTCTGGAACTCGCAATAAGGCCGGCCAGGAGGAACGAAATGCGCCGTCAGTCTGTGCGCTACAAAACAGACGCCCCCACCGGGATAGTGGTATTTTTTCGCATCAATCACCTCCCGGTGATGGCGATCATTCGCGACATGGGCAGGATCGATACCTTCATCTAACCTATTCATTCTGCTGAGTGATGGACACCCTACTTGCCCGACTTGTCGTTCGGATCATCGAGAAAATGATGAACCCCATCGTCCTGGGCGGTCTGCTGCTGACCCTTTATAGTTGCGCGTCGATCGCGCCTCAACCGACCGCTCTGGTCGCGATCGACATTCCGACCGCATGGTCTGTCGCCGCTGTCTCCACGACAGCCAGCCCATCCTCGCTGGCGCAGTGGTGGTCACGTTTCGATGACCCGCTCCTCAGCCACCTCGTGACCCAAGCCTTGCAGGCCAATCCCGACATTCAGAGTGCTGAGGCCGCCCTGCGGCAAGCCAGGGCGCTACGCGACGTCTCAGCCGCCGCGCTCTGGCCGGCGGTCGGCAGTGGGGCATCGGCCCGGCGCAGCCAATCCGGTAGCAATAACGCCGTCAACCGCTTTGAAGTCGGCCTGGACGCGAGCTGGGAACTCGACTTTTTCGGCGCCAACCAGAGTGCGTTGGATGCCAGTGAGGCCACCGCCCAAGCCAGCGCCGCCAGTTTGGGCGATGTGCAAGTGTCGGTCGCCGCCGAGGTCGCGCTCAGCTACATCACGCTGCGCGGCGCCCAAACGCTGTTCGTCATTGCCCATGACAACCTGTCCAGCCAGCTTGAGACATTACAACTGACGCAATGGCGTCTACAGGCCGGTCTGACCACCTCACTGGAAGTCGAACAGGCGCGCACCGAAACCGAGCAAACTCGCGCCCAATTACCAGTGTTGCAAACCAGCATTGCGCAGAGTCGCCATGCCCTGGCGGTGCTGATCGGCCAGCCGCCGGCGGCCCTGGCGGCCGTGCTGGCAACGGAGGGTCCGGTGCCGCAAGCGGCGGATGATCTGGCGCTGAGCCTTCCCGCCGAAACGCTGCGCCAGCGACCTGATGTCCGTGTCGCGGAAGAGCAGGTGACGGCGGCCATCGCTCGCGTGGCGCAGGCCGACGCGGCACTCATGCCAAATTTTCAGATCGGCGGTTCGCTGGGTCTGAACGCCCTGACCCTGGGCGCGTTGACCGAGGGGGCCTCGGTGGTCAGCGTGCTGCTGGCCAGCGTGTCGCTGCCGGTGTTCGACAGTGGCGCCCGCCGCGCCGAGGTGCGCGCCCAGCAGGCGGCGCTGGATCAGGCGTACCGGGCCTACCAAGCCACCGTGTTATCAGCGCTCAAGGACGTGGAAGATGCGCTGGTCGCGCTGCGGGGCGACCACGAACGTCTGTTATCCCTGCAACGCGCCGCCGAAGCGGCCGGCAATGCCGCTCTGCTCGCCCGCCTGCGCTACAGCAGTGGGCTGATTGATTTCCAGACCGTCCTTGATACCCAGCGCGCTCAGCTCAGGACCCAGGAAAGCGTCGCCAGTGTCCATATCGCCCTGAGCAGCAATTATGTCCGCCTGTACAAAGCCCTCGGCGGTGGCTGGCAACCCGATGACCGCGTCGCCTCTCCGACCCAAGATGCACCTCAGGCTCCCCGATCATGAGTACCCCCATTCCTGCCGTTGTCGTCGCTCCGCCCCCCGGCCCAGCCCCCGAAATCGATCTCGCCACCCTGCTCGCTGAACCCGCAACGCCGGTCTGGTATCGCCGTCCCGTGCTGTGGGTCAGCGTACTGCTTTTGGCGCTCACCGCGACGGGTCTGTGGTACTGGCAAGCGCATCAAATCGCCAGCGCCGCGCCGATTTACACGACGCAAACGGTGGCGCGTGGCAACCTGACGCTGACCGTGATCGCTAACGGGACGCTGCAACCGACCCGCTCGATGAACATCGGCAGCGAACTCTCCGGCACCGTGTTGAAGGTTCATGTTGACGTGAATGATCCCGTCAAAAAAGGCCAGGTGCTGGTTGAACTCGACACCGCCAAGCTGCGTGACCAGATTCTGCGCTCGCGGGCGGCGCTGGCGGCGGCCAATGCAAAGGTCGCGCAAACCGTCGCCACGGTGAAGGAAGCCAAAGCCAACCTGGCCCGGCTCGAAGAAGTCGCCCGGCTGTCGGGGGGCAAGGTGCCGTCCAAGACTGAGATGGATAGCAGTCGTGCGGTCCTCGAACGGGCCATCGCCGATGAAGCCAGCGCCCGGGCCAGCGTCAACGAAGCGCAGGCGGCGCTGTCCACCGACCAGATCAACCTGTCGAAAGCCTCCATCCGGGCGCCATCGGACGGCGTGGTGCTCACCCGCAGCGTAGAACCCGGTAACGCGGTCGCGGCCTCGTTGCAGGCCGTGACGCTATTCAACGTGGCGGAAGACCTGACGCAGTTGCGCTTGCAAGTCTATGTGGATGAAGCCGATGTAGGCGCGGTCAAGGTGGATCAGGTCGCCCGCTTCACCGTCAGCGCCTACCCGAATCGCTCGTACCCGGCCAGGATCACTCGCGTCGCTTACGGCTCGACCATCACCGATAACGTCGTCACTTATCTGACCTATCTGGATGTGGACAACAGCGACTTGAGCCTGCGTCCCGGCATGACCGCGACCGCCACCATCACCGCGACCGAGCGCAAGGATGTATTGCTAGTGCCCAACAGCGCGCTGCGCTTCACCCCGACGGTTGCCGACGCGGGCCAGACCGCGCAGAAAAGTATCACCGCCAGCCTGATACCACGCATGCCCGGCAGAACCCGCAAGTCGGCTGCTGCCGACGCCAGCACCGCCAGCGCCAAGGAGGTATGGGTGCTGCCGGCGGGCGGCAGTGGCGCTGCTGTGGCGGTAGCGGTCACGCCGGGCATCAGCGATGGCCGCATGACCGAGATCACCGGCGGCGATCTGCAAGTGGGAATGCAGGTCATCACCGACCAGAAAACGGCCGCCGCGAAATGAGCGCGCCTGATCCGACCGCCGCCGCGCCGCCCTTGACTGCGAGTACGCCACTGATTCGGCTTCGCGGCGTGACCAAGGTATACGGCGTTGGCCCGGTCGCGCTGACCGCGTTGAAGGGTATTGGTCAAGGGTACGATCAACGGTACCAATTCGCGCCGGTACAGGTCCACCAATTCCAGAGATTCCTGTTTTTCGTCGGAGCTCAACTCCCGTTTAAAGTACCCGAGCATGTGCTGCAAGACATTGATCTGCTTTTTGGCGGTAGTCTTGAGCCGCAGGGCCTCCAGAAGCAGTCTTTCATAATCGTCGAACAGCAACTCCGCCTTCTGTCCTTTTCCCGTGGCCACCAGACGGCCCATTTGGCGGTAGTGCTCCGGGCTGTGGGATAGAAAAAGCAACTTGTGCCGGGTGTGGAAATCGACCAGGTGGCCCAAACGGCGTCCCTGAGCCAGGGTTTCACGCCAGCGCTGGAGGGTGAATATCTGCTCGATGAAGGTCTCGCGCAGCTTGGGGTCGTTGAGGCGGCCGTCTTCTTCCACCGGAAGGCGGGGGAAATGCCCGACAAAAGCCCGGGCGAACATCCCGCTGCCTTTTTTTTCAGGCATCCCCGAGGGGCCGTACACCTTGACGCGCATCAGCCCGCTGGAAGGCGAATCCTTCTTGAAGATGAACCCCACCAGGTCCTGGCCTTCCAGTTCGACCAGGCGCTTTTGAATCCAGGTCTGCATCCGCTCGGTGTGATCGATGCCCGAACGCGAGGTGACCAGACGCGGGTTGTCGACGGCCCCCACCAGACGCATGGTCTCACGCGGAATCGGCAGCCCGCACTCCACTTCCGGGCACACGGGCACCCACTGAAAAAACTTCCCCAGGGTGTCGGTGATAAACGGATCACGGGCCCCTACACCGTTCCAGCGGACCTTCTCACCCAACAGGCAAGCACTGATACCGATCTTGACGGGCTCTGGCATGGCGTTTCTCCCGATTTTGGATTTTGGATTGGGGATTGGGGATTTCTCGCGTCACCCGATTTTGGATTTTGGAATTTGGGTTGAAGGTTTCTCACGTCACCCGATAAACGGTGACCTGCTGAAAATGGCGTACCAGACGGTAGGCTTCCACGGTAAAGGTCATGCGGGCCGTGCTCGGCGCGGCGAGAAACGGCGCCAGGGTCGGATGGCGCGCCAGAAAGATCCGGTCGAAAGACGCAATCTCTCCGGCCCCGGTCTCCCGGGCACTTCCCGCGATGGTCACGGCCATGGCCTGCTGGAAGTCATCGGGGCCGCCGTCGGCATTATGCACCAACAGGGCGGCGTCCGGATCAGCCGCCAGATTGGTAAATTTTTCGGTGGTCCGGGGGGTGGCGAAGAAGATGTGGCGCAGATCGTCGGCCGGCGCGATGGCGATGAGACTGGCGTGCACCCTTTGGCCCCGCGTGCAAAGCACGGCCAGCGGCTGGGCGGCGAGCAGACCGGCCACATGCTGGTGAATGTCTGCCGTCATGACTGCCTCTCTTTCAGCCCCCGCGACCCGCCCTCAATCACCGGAGCCGATGAGCGGCAGGATCCGATCCACCTGGAAAACCACCAGGAAGAGGGGACCGCCGTCCGCGTCCTTTTTCATCGACGGATGGCGGCGTTTGAGTTCGTCGATCCGTGCCGTGTCTTTTTCTTCTGAGATTTTGGTCAGATGGAATCTGCGCCCCCGATAGCCGTCCCCCGCCTCCCGAAACAGATAGGCGGCATGCGGATTGGACTGCAAGTTGTGGTGGCTCAACCGGTCGCGCATGATCACCGCCAAGGTCCCGTCCACCAGAACATGGGGCCGGGCGTACACCGCCAGGTTGACCCGTCCTTGGACATCGGCCGTGGCCAGGGTCCCGAAACCCGAAACATGGGTAAAATATTCCTTTAGATCCATGGTGCCCTCCTGTGGTCCCCGTCCGATGCCTTCAATAATCCGGTATACCTCCGCCACGAAGAAAAAAACTGGTCGAAACGCTCGACCCGATGCCGTCTCGACCTATGCCTCGCGCATTCCTCCGCCACTTTCAAAACCGGCGATCCATTTCTCGACCCGCTCATTTCCGTAGGTTCGCCGCCAGGCAGCCACGATGGCCTCGACGGGCACGTCGGCCTGCGGTCCGTGATCCCGAAGGTACTCGATGAAGCGCTGGCCGTCATCAGTTCGGGCCGGCAACACGGCATCCTTGCGGCCGTCGAAATCCACGGGAGCCGCCCCCTGGCGCAGGAACAGCTCGGCGTTGAAGGCCGGGGTGGCCTTGACCCAACGCCCGTGGAGCCAAAACTCGGTATAGCCGTGATAGACGAACAGGTCCGAGCCCAAGGTGTCCAACAGTTGGCGCGGGGCCAAATGGTTGCGTAAGTCGGCAAACCCCAAACGGCTGGCAATTCCCGCTGCCCGGCCCAGGGCGCACAGCAGTACGGCCTTGCCCACGCAAAACCCCCGCCCCAGAGCCAGGGTGGCACTGGCCCGGTAATGTTCGGGGCGGTAGAAGGCGACGTAGGGATCGTAGCGAATTTTGTCGCGCACGGCGTAAAACAGGCTCACAGCCCGCTCGGCCGGATCGGTGCGACACAGGGGCGTGGCTTGCCGGGCAAAGGCCAGCACGGCAGGATGCCGGCTGTCGATCATCACCGTCGGTTGCAGGTAAAGATCTTCGGACGCCGCTGGCAAACGGTCCGCAGGCCTGTTGGATGCGCTGGAAGAATTTGAGTTCATAGAGGATAAGGGGTGAGCACCTCGACGCCTTCCGGCGTTACCAGGCAGGTCTGCTCGAATTGGGCCGAAAGACTGCCGTCCTCGGTGACCGCGGTCCACTGGTTGTCGAGGACATACAAGTCCCGCCGGCCAAGGTTGATCATCGGTTCAATGGTGAACACCATCCCCGGCACCAGCTTAATCCCGCCGCCGCGCCGGCCGTAGTGCAAAATCTGAGGAGGTTCGTGAAACTCGAAACCGACACCGTGGCCGACGAATTCGCGCACCACGCTGCAGCCTTGGGACTCGGCGTAGGTCTGAATGGCCCAGCCGATGTCGCCGGTGGTATGCCCCGGAGCCACCATTTCAATGCCCCGGCGCAGACATTCGCGGGCCACCGCCACGATCTTTCTGGCCGCCTGTCCCGGTTCGCCGATAAAGAAGGTCCGATTGGCATCGGCGTAGTAACCGTCAAGAATCGGCGTGACATCCACGTTGACGATGTCCCCGTCCTCCAAAATCCGCGGACCGGGGATGCCGTGGCAGATCTCCTCGTTGACCGATACGCAAACGCTCTTGGGAAAGCCGCGGTAGTTGAGCGGTGCGGGAATGGCGCCGTTGGCGATGGTGAAGGCATGGACCAAAGTATTGATCTCGTCGGTGGTCATTCCGGCATGCAGGGCTTCGGAGACCATCTCGAGGGTCTCCACCGTCAGGCGCCCGGCACGACGGATCTTTTCAACATCCTCGGCGTTCTTGAGCCGGATGCCATGCTGCCGAAAGTAGCTTTCCTTGATATTCGGCGCGTCGACGCTCCGTTTGCCGAGGCAGCAATGCTTGTATTTCAACCCGCTGCCACAGGGGCAGGGATCGTTGCGTCCGATTTTCATGGCGTGAACAAAACCTCATAGGGAACTAACCGACCGCCGGCACGATTCCCGAACCCCGGGACGATCGGTTGATCAAATATCTTTGGGAAAAGTATCGACTGGCCTGAAGCGTGT
>JAWOHQ010000119.1:0-5783 GCA_046485105.1 Candidatus Competibacteraceae bacterium
TGAAAACATTCAGCGCCAAGCCGGCCGAGGTCCAGCACGACTGGTACGTCATCGACGCCACGGATCAGGTGTTGGGCCGGCTGTCGTCGGAGGTCGCCCGGCGCTTGCGGGGCAAGCACAAGCCCGAATATACCCCCCATGTGGATACGGGCGACCACATCATCGTGATCAACGCCGCCAAGATAGGGGTGACCGGCGCCAAGAAGACCGATAAATTTTATTATCGAGTCACGGGTTATGTCGGCAACCTCAAGTCCATCTCCCTGGAAAAAATGCTGCAACAGACCCCGGAGCGCGTCATCGAAATCGCGGTCAAGGGGATGTTGCCCAAGAATCCGCTGGGACGGGCGATGTATCGCAAGTTAAAAGTCTACGCGGGTCCCGAGCACCCTCACGTCGCCCAGCAGCCCAAGCCCTTGGCGCTGAAGCGGTAACCCCCCGCGCGCATCGACAGGAACGGAATAACCAGCATGATCGAGAATCAACATTACGGCACGGGTCGGCGCAAGACCGCCACGGCGCGCGTGTTTTTGCGGCCCGGCACCGGCAAGATCACCGTTAACCATCGACCCCTGCAAGAGTACTTCGGGCGCGAAACCTCCTGCATGGTGGTCAACCAGGCCCTGGAACGGGTCGATCTCAAGGAACGGTTCGATGTGTTCGTCACGGTCAAGGGCGGCGGCATCACCGGTCAGGCGGGCGCGATCCGTCATGGCATTACCCGCGCCCTGCTCCAGTACGACGACAGCCTGCGCCCCACCCTGCGCAAGGCCGGTTTCGTGACCCGCGACGCCCGCGAAGTAGAGCGCAAGAAGGTCGGCCTGCGCAAGGCGCGCCGCGCTACCCAGTATTCCAAGCGGTAAGGTTTTTTTGGGGGATCGTCTAGCGGCAGGACTGCGGACTCTGACTCCGCCAACCTAGGTTCGAATCCTAGTCCCCCAGCCACGCACTCACCCATCCGGCAGCGTCGGATGGGTTTTTTGTGGCGAAAAAACTAATAATTTGTTGCTCAACTGAAACAAACCAGAAAAATTTGTGTTCTTTTTGAAAATATCAGTTGCATTTCTGCTTCAGAATGCGTATAAATTTCTTCAATGAATTGCGACCACCCTTTTGTTGTGTAAATGCAACACAAACCTAGGAGTTTAGTCATGAAGAAATCTACGCTTGCGTTGGCCGTCGCCGCTGCGTTGGCCACCTCCGTCGCCGTCGCCGATACCACACTGTATGGTTCCGCCCGTGTATCCATTGATTATGAAAGCCTCGACAATGGCCCTGATACTTGGGACGTGCGTAACAACTCCTCTCGCTTGGGTGTTCGGGGTGAGGAAGACCTCGGCGGTGGTTTGAGCGCCATTTATCAGTACGAGTTCGGCGTTGACATGACCGAAGGCGGCAACTTCGAAAGCAACCGTCCCAAGTGGCTCGGTCTGAAGGGCGATAGCTGGGGTTCGGTCACCCTCGGCACCCAGTGGACCTCCTATTACAATGTCGCCGGCGTGGCCGATATCTTCAACAGCAACCGGAGCTTCGCTACCAACACCGGTTATCTGGGCGGGCAGTGGGGCCAACGCAGCGATAACACCATCATCTACATGTCGCCCAACTTCAGCGGTTTCAGCGCCGAGGCGACGCTGGTTATGAATGGCACCAGTAGCGCGGGCCGCGTACCCGACACGTCCGACGGTGTCGACCTGTGGCAAATCGCTGGCAAGTATAAGAACGGCCCCTTCTACGCGGGTGGCGCCTGGATGCAGCTGAACAACAGCGACATCGATGAACTTTCTGGCGACGATCTCCGGCAGTGGATGTTGGTGGGGGCTTATCAGCCGGGTCCCTTCACCGTCGGCTTGCTCTACGAACAAGGCGACCTGAACACCGTTAGCACTTCGCCCTTGACTGCTGGTCTTGTACCGCTCGACTTCGATGACACCATGAATATCATGCTGTTCGGTTCCTACAACTTTGGCCCCCACAGTATTCGGGCTGCCTACAGTTGGATGGAGCCGGATGGTAGTTATTTCGACGTGGCGCGAGATCGCAACAGAAGCTATAGCGAAATCCAGAACCTGCTCCTCGGCTACCAGTTCAACCTCAGCAAGCGCACCCGCTTGTGGGCGGAGTATCTGGGGCGGTGGGATGACAACGAAGGCGTCTTGAGCAATGTTCCCAGCGATCAGAACGTTTTATCACTGGGGATGCGCCACGACTTCTGATCCTGTTTTCTGAATCCGGATCAGGTCAGCAAACGGACGCCTTCGGGCGTCCGTTTTGTTTTTGGTTCAGCACGTCCTCCTGGAGAACGTTAGTTGCATCAACGCCAATTAGTTGTATTTTTGTGAATAACAGTTGCATTTTTGCAGGGATCGTTATATAAATAGCGAAAATCCATTTTCAATATCGTTTTCCTGTCAACGTATCCATCTGACTGCAAAACAAATTTTTAACTGCTCAGCCTACAGACCTCTGGAAATTCCGCCATGAAAAAATCTGTTCTTACCTTGGCCGTCGCCGGCGCTCTCGCCCTGCCCCTCGCGGCGCAAGCCGACACCATCCTGTACGGCTCCGCGCGGGTTTCCGTCGATTACTTGCAAGTGGAGGGTGATTCCAGCGCTTGGGATGTGGCCAACAACGACTCACGGCTGGGCGTCCTGGGTAGCGAGGATCTCGGCGGTGGTCTCAGCGCCGTCTATCAGTACGAATTCGGGGTTGACGTGACCGAGGGCACCAGCGGTTTCGAGAATAATCGACCCAAGTTCGTGGGTCTCAAGGGTGGTTTTGGCACCGTCACCGCCGGCACCCAGGATACCCCGTACTACAACGTGGCGGGGATTGTCGATATCTTCAACAGCGCTAAGACCTTTGGTAATGACGCCTGGTTGGGCGGTGGTTTTGGGGAAGATCAGGTTGGGCGCGGCTTGGCATTCACCCGACTCGACAACAGCATCTACTATGCCTCGCCTGAGTTTAGCGGCTTTTCTGGTGAAGCCATGCTGGTCATGGATGGGCGATTCAACCGTGCGGAAGGTTTCTCTAGTGGTGTTGACATCTGGAGCATTGCCCTAAAATACGAGCAGGGTCCTTTCTTCGCCGGTCTCAGCTACCTTGCCCTGAATGACAACTTCGGCCAAATCCCAGGTATCAGCAACCTTGACCTCGATCAGTGGGTGTTGGGGCTAGGCTATACGGGAGGGCCTTTCAGCGTTGGGTTCATCTACGAGCAGGGTAAACTCAACCAGTATGGCTTTGATACCGTTCTCGAAGGCGGCGACGATGCCACTAATTTCTACCTGGCCGGCTCGTATACCTTCGGCAACAACGCCATCAGAGCGGCTTACGGGCGACTGGACCCCGGGACCAGAGGCGCCGATGAAATCGATAACTTCATCGTCGGCTATCAGTACAACTTCAGCCGCCGGACTTCGTTGTGGGCTGAGTACATCGGTCGTAGCAGCGATGATCTCGGCGATCTGAACGCCGTCTCTCTCGGCACTCGCGTGGACTTCTAAAACAAAGCCTGACTCACAGGCGTAAGGGCGACGGGCGCTGCCGCGAGGCATGCGCCCGTTTTTTTGCGCATGTCGCGACTTCACAAGGCATCGGCATCCAGTGGCCGCGTTTTTCCTGCCCGGTCTTCCGCCATGGCCTCGGCAGCCAACCGCGTCAAGGCATCCTAAGAGTGTGCAAACTTGCTTTTCCATCGTGCTTCATCTTCGATCTCTTCCAGAATGAGCGCGGCCATGGAATCCTGTTCACGCTCGGGAAGCGCTTTTACTTTCTCTATGGCCTGTTCGAGCAGTTCAGTCATCGCCTGTTTCTCCCCACAGTAGAAGTTTCAAAGAGTGGTTGCTTCAGGTTTGATAACCCGCACCCCATCCGCCATCCCCAACAACAGCACATCCGCCGGCCGCAGGGCAAATAGCCCCACCGTGACGATGCCGACGATGTCATTCAGCCTGGCCTCCAGTTTGGCGGGTTCCAGAATCGCCAGGTTGTAAACATCCAGGATCAGATTGCCGTTATCGGTGACGCATTGTTCCCGCAGCACTGGCTGTCCGCCGTGTTTGACCAGCTCCCGGCCGACGTGGCTGCGCGCCATCGGAATCACCTCCACCGGCAAGGGAAACGTTCCCAGCACATCCACCCGCTTCGACGGGTCGGCGATGCATACGAAGAGTTCGCTGGCGGCGGCGATGATCTTCTCGCGGGTCAGCGCCCCACCACCGCCCTTGATCAATTGCAACTGAGCGTTGACTTCATCGGCGCCGTCCACGTACAACGGCAACGGCCCGACCGCGTTGAGATCGAAAACCGGAATCCCCCGCGCCTTCAAGCGCTGGGTGGTGGCTTCGGAACTGGATACCGCGCCATCAATGCGGTGCTTGATGCGGGACAGGGCATCAATAAAATAGTCGACCGTCGACCCGGTGCCGACCCCGACCACGGTATTTTCCTCGATATACTCCAGAGCCGCCTCGGCGGCGCGCTTTTTCATTGCCTCGCTGGACATGGCGATATTTTCCTCTTCGTTGCAAAGCCATTCTCATGCACGACTACATCAAAAAAATTCTCACCGCCCGGGTTTACGATGTCGCCATCGAATCGCCGCTGGAGGTCATGAGCCGCCTGTCGCGGCGGCTGAACAACCGGGTGCTACTCAAGCGCGAGGATTTGCAACCGGTGTTCTCCTTCAAGCTGCGCGGCGCCTACAACAAGATCATCAACTTGCCGCGCGAGAGCCTGGATCGGGGCGTACTCTGCGCCTCGGCCGGCAACCACGCCCAAGGCGTCGCCCTGGCCGCCCAGCGGCTCGGAATCAAGGCGACCATCGTCATGCCCCGCACCACCCCCGCCATCAAGGTGCAGGCGGTGCGCGACCGCGGCGGCAAAATCGTGCTGCACGGCGATACCTACGACGAAGCTTACCAGCACGCGCGGCAACTGGAAGCGGACAAGGGCCTGACCTTCATCCATCCCTACGACGACCCGGACGTGATCGCCGGCAATGGCACCATCGGCATGGAAATCCTCCGCCAGCATCCCGACCCCATCGAAGCGATTTTCATCGCGGTCGGCGGCGGCGGGCTGATCGCCGGGATCGCCAGTTATGTAAAATTCCTGCGCCCGGAGATCAAAATCATCGGCGTGGAGCCGGAAGACGCCGCCTCGATGCACGAAGCGCTCAAACATGATCGACGGATCACGCTCGATCAGGTCGGCATTTTTACCGACGGCGTCGCCGTGCGCCAGGTCGGCGAGGAAACCTTCCGCCTGGCCCGAGCTTTGGTGGATGAAATGGTCGTGGTGTCCATCGACGAAATTTGCGCCGCCACCAAGGACATCTTCGACGATACCCGCTCCATCGCCGAACCGGCCGGTGCGCTCGGGGCCGCCGGCTTGAAGAAATACGTGGAACGCACCGGCATCACCGGGGCTAATCTTATTGCGATCAACTGTGGGGCCAACATCAACTTCGACCGCCTGCGTCACGTCGCCGAACGGGCCGAACTGGGCGAACGGCGCGAGACCCTGCTGGCGGTAACCATCCCGGAGCAGCCGGGCAGTTTCCGGAAATTTTGCCAGGTCATCGGAAAACGTTCGATCACCGAATTCAACTACCGCTATGCTGATACGCGGCAGGCACAGGTATTCGCCGGCATTCAGCTCAGCGAGGGCGAGGAGGAGAAACAGCGGATTATCGATACCCTGCGCGAGCACGGCTATCGGGTCGTGGACATGAGCGACAATGAAATGGCCAAGTTGCACGTCCGCTATATGGTGGG
>JAWOHQ010000175.1:0-7362 GCA_046485105.1 Candidatus Competibacteraceae bacterium
CCCGGCACGGCTTCAACCCGGCGCAATTGCAAGCGCTCTTCGACCGCGTCCAGGTTCGCCCCAGCATCATCGCCGCCATGGACCGGCCCGCCGAGGCCAAACCCTGGCATGAATACCGGGCGATTTTCATCAATCCCCAGCGCATCCAGGGCGGAGTCGAATTCTGGCGGACTCACGCGGCGACGCTGGCCCGCGCCGAGCAAGTCTTCGGTGTCCCGCCGGAAATCGTGGTCGCTATCATCGGGGTGGAGACCCAGTACGGCGGCAACATGGGCCGGCATCGGGTCCTGGAGGCGCTGGCCACGCTGGCCTTCGACTACCCCCGGCGCGCGGACTTTTTCCGCAAGGAGTTGGAAGCCTTTCTGCTGCTGACCCGCGCCGAGGGCGTCGATCCGTTGGCCCTGCGCGGGTCCTACGCCGGGGCCATGGGCTGGGGCCAGTTCATGCCAACCAGCTATCAGAATTATGCGGTGGATTTCGACGGCGACGGCCGCCGCGATCTCTGGCGGAATCCCCGCGACGCCATCGGCAGCGTCGCCAATTATTTTCGCCAGCATGGCTGGCGGCCGGGCGAGCCGGTGATCGTCCCCGCGCGGGTCAGTGGTTCGCCGTATCCGGACCTGATCACCCGCCGGCTGACGACGCCGCCCAGGGACAGCGTCGCCAGCCTGCGAGCCCAGGGGGTCGCGCCTCTGACGCCAGTGGACGGCGCGCGGGCGGCGTTGTTGCTGGAGTTGCAGGGACGCGATGGCCCCGAGTACTGGCTGGCTTTTCATAATTTTTACGTCATTACCCGGTATAACCGCAGCCAGTTGTACGCCATGGCGGTGTACCAACTCAGCCGGGAAATTCGCGAGCGCTACGTTCGTTCCTGATCCTGGCGGTATCCGGTCGGCGCAGGGAACCTCGCGCTGGCCGAATTGAATCGAAGCAAAAACTCGACAATAACCACTTTCATCCGGTCCGCGTTCGCGGGACCGGATCAGGGGAGGAGGTTTTTATGGCGAAATTCTGGAGCCATGCTTTGCCGTGGATGGCTTTGGCCGGCGTGCTGGCCGGCTGTGGAACCGTTTCCGAGCCGAGCCGGCCGACCGGCCCGCCGTCTCTCATGCCGCCGGCCAGCACGGACCGGGTCAAGGACGAACCGGTCCCGCGCGCCGAGCCGCCCAGCCGCGGCGGCAATCCCGATACTTACGTCGTTTTTGGCCGGCGTTACCGGGTCAGCGAAACCAGCGCGGGTTATCGGGAGCAGGGCATCGCCTCCTGGTATGGCCAGGCCTTTCATGGCCGCAAAACCTCCAGCGGTCAACCCTTCGATATGTTCGAACTGACCGCCGCGCACAAAAGCCTGCCGCTGCCGACCCACGTGCGGGTGACTCATCTGGAAAACGGGCGCAGCATCGTGGTCCGGATCACCGACCGGGGGCCGTTCGCCGGCGACCGGATCATCGATCTGTCCTACGCCGCCGCCCAACGACTGGGCATGGTGGAGCAGGGCACGGCCCGGGTAGAAGTGGCCGCGTTGGAGCCTTACCAGTTTTTGCCGAAGCTGGCGGCCCGCCGCGCCGAGCAGCAGGAACGACTGGCGGCCAGACAGCTCAAGCCGTCGGGCGCGCGCCTGGCCGCGCCGACCGCCAAGGGTAAGGCCACCCGATCGGGGCAGCTCGTCAAGGCGCCAGCCGCTGGGAGAAGTGGCGCTCTCTACATGGTGGGAACCGTCAGCAACCCCAGGGATCCACAGCAGTTGCGCAACCGTCTGGCCAGCCAGTTGCGGCGCGACGTGCGCGTGGAGTCCGGCGCGGGCCGCCAAAACCCGACGCAGGTCCGGGTACCATTGCGTCATCCCGGCGAGGCCCGGGAAATGGCGGTGCGGTTGGCCAGCCTGGGCGTCAGCCAGTCGCGCGTCGTGACCTATTAGGACCCCCTTCGGCCAATCCCTCTCCGGCTGCGACGATGGACGGAGAGTTTGTTTTCAGGCCGGACCTGTGGCTAGAATCATTCGTTCATTGATTGATGAGTTAACCACCACGGAAAACCGCCGCGACATGCCGTACTCGAATCGAACCCACACCTTGTTTCCGCCGCTCCTGGCCTTCGTCCTGCTGAGCCTGATCGCCGTCCCCGTCCAGGCCCAGACCATCCCGCCGCCCCCCCAAATGCCGGTGCGCGGCTATGTGTTGATGGACCACCAAAGCGGTAACCTGCTGGCGGACCTGAAAGGCGAAGAGCGGATGGAGCCGGCCAGCATCACCAAGCTGATGGCCGCCTACGTCATTTACCAGGCGCTGGCCTCTGGCAAGATTCGTCTGGAGGATCGGGTCACCATCAGTGAAAAAGCCTGGCGGACGCCGGGCTCCAAGATGTTCATCCAGGTCGGCAGCCAGGTCTCGGTGGAGGATCTGCTGATGGGGGTCGTGGTGCAGTCCGGCAACGACGCCACCGTCGCCTTGGCCGAATACGTGGCGGGTTCCGAGGAAACCTTCGCCAAGCTGATGAACCAGGAAGCGGAACGACTGGGCTTGACGAACAGTCATTTCGTCAACGCCTCGGGGTTGCCCGATCCCAATCACTACATGTCCGCGCGCGACATCGCCGTGCTGACTCGGGCGTTGATCCGGGAGTTTCCCGATCAATACGCCCGGTATTCGGTGCGCAGCTTCAAGTACAACAACATCGAGCAGCAGAATCGCAACCGGCTGATGTTGCAGGACCCCACGGTGGACGGCGTCAAGACCGGCCACACCCAGTCGGCGGGTTACTGCCTGGTGGCCTCGGCCCAGCGCGACGACACCCGGCTGATCAGCGTCGTGCTGGGATCCGAGCGGGAGCGCGAGCGATTTCAGGCCAGCCAGGCGTTGTTGAACTACGGGTTCAGTTTCTTCGAAAGCCGCAAGCTGTACGATGCCGACACGGCCATCGTGGAATCCCGCATCTGGAAGGGCCAGGAGAATCGGCTACCGCTGGGCGTGGCCCAAGCGCTGTATGTCACCGTGCCCAAGGGCCAGGCGCCGCAAGTCAGCACCACGACCACCGTGCAACCCCACATCGTCGCACCGACGCGGAAAGGGCAGGTGCTCGGCGAGATCGCGGTCCGGCTGGGCGAACAGGAAGTGAGCCGGACGCCGCTGGTCGCGCTGCGGGAGGTGCCTGAGAGCGGGTGGTTCGGGCGGATGCTCGACGCGATCCTGCTGTTTTTCTATTCCCTGTTCAATTGAACGCCACCGACTTCGAAGCGCTGCGATTCCGCTGTCTGGGGCGGTGCGAGTATGAATCGGTGTTCGACGCCATGCGGGCTTTCACCGAGAGCCGCGCCGCAACCACGCCGGACGAACTGTGGTGGGTCGAGCATCCGCCGGTGTTCACCCTGGGGGTGGCCGGCAAGATGGAACATCTGCTGGCGCCGGGCGCCATTCCGGTGATCCAGGCGGATCGCGGCGGGCAGGTGACCTACCACGGTCCCGGTCAACTGGTCGTGTACTGCCTGCTGGACGTGCGCCGGCTGGGGTTGAACGTGCGGGCGCTGGTCACGACGTTGGAGCGGGCGGTCATCGAACTGCTCGCCGCTCACGAGATCGTCGCTCACGCCCGACTGGATGCGCCGGGCGTCTATGTGGGGGACGCCAAGATCGCCGCCTTGGGCCTGCGCATCCGCCAGGGCCGCGCCTATCACGGCCTGAGCCTTAACGTGGACTTGGACCTGGAGCCGTTCGCGCGCATCAATCCCTGCGGTTATCCCGGTCTGCGGGTGACCCAATTGCGGGATCTCGGTGTCGAACTGACTCCCGCCGCCGTTGCCGGGGAGTTGCTGCCGCTGCTCGGCCGCCATCTGGGTTACGACCGCTTCATCGATGTCGAGGGTCTGCCCTGAAAGCTTGCCAGTCGGGTCGATGGTCCAGGTCTACGCGGGATTTATCGGGAAATCTGGGGCATAATCCTGAGTCGAATCCTCGGTGATTCATCTTCCAGCCCTTCCAGGAACAGGCCATGTCCGAACTGACCGCCTCCCGTGACTCCGTCGCCGCGCCCGTTGATACTCCAGCCAGCCAGCCGCCGGCGACCCGAACCGTTCCCCAGCGGGGCGAGAAACTGCGCGGCGCCGAGAAAGTCGCCCGCATCCCAATCAGGATTGCCCCGACCGATCCCGGACAGCGGTTGCGCAAGCCGGCCTGGATTCGCGCGCCGTTTCCCGGCACTCCGGAAGTGCTGCGGCTGAAAAAGATTCTACGCGAGCACCGCCTGCACACGGTCTGTGAGGAAGCCAATTGTCCCAATCTCGGCGAATGCTTCGGCCACGGCACCGCCACTTTCATGATCATGGGCGATATCTGCACGCGCCGTTGCCCGTTTTGCGACGTGGGTCACGGTCGGCCCAACCCGCTCGATCCCCAGGAACCGGCCAATCTGGCGCGCACGGTCGCGGCGATGGGCTTGAAATACGTGGTGATCACCTCGGTGGACCGAGACGATCTGCGCGACGGTGGCGCAGCCCATTTCGCGGCATGCATTCGGGCGACGCGCGCCGCCCGGCCGGGCATCGGCATCGAAACCCTGGTCCCGGATTTTCGCGGCCGGATGGCGGTGGCGCTGGAGATTCTGGAGCGCGAGCCGCCGGACGTGTTCAACCACAATCTGGAAACGGCGCCGCGTCTGTACCGGCAGGCCCGGCCCGGCGCGGATTATGCGTACTCTCTGGAGTTGCTCAAGCGTTTCAAGGAACGCCATCCGGGGATCCCGACCAAGTCGGGCCTGATGCTGGGGTTGGGTGAAACCCTGGAGGAAATCCTGGAGGTCATGCGCGATCTGCGCGCGCACGAGGTGGAGATGCTGACGCTCGGCCAGTACTTGCAGCCCAGCGCGCACCACCTGCCGGTGGCGCGCTACGCGCCGTTGGAAGAGTTCGAGCAGTTACGGGAATTCGGCGAGGCGCTGGGTTTTACCCACGTCGCCTCCGCGCCGCTGGTGCGCTCGTCCTATCATGCCGACGCGCAGGCCCGGAACGCCGGGATCGGGTAAACGGCGACCATTGAGGATGGTGAGGATGCGCCGGGATGGACGGATCTTGCGCTGGTTTTATCTTCCAATCCTGATCCTGCTGGTCGGGTCAGGCTGGCTGCTGGCCGAGTGGCGCGGTCAGGCCACGGATACCGAAGTCCGGGAGCGCTTGCTCCAGCAGGCCATGGAGATCGCCCAGACGCTCGATCCCGAGCAAGTCAAGGCGTTGACGTTCACGGCGGTGGATCGAGGCAGGCCTGAATTCGAGCGCATCCGCGAACTCATGATCGCCTACGGGCGCTTTATCCAACAGCGCAGCCTCTACAGCATGGCGTTGCGCGATGGCGTCCTGGTCTTCGGACCGGAGAACCTGGCCGAAAACGATCCGCTGGCTTCGCCGCCGGGAACGGTGTACCAGGAGCCGGCGCCCGAGGATTTCGCGGTCTTTCAGAACGGGCGACCCGCGACGATGGGCCCCATCACCGATGAGTACGGTACCTTCATTTCGGCGTTGGCTCCCGTGCTCGATCCTCGCAACGGCGAAGTGGTGATGGTGGTCGGCCTGGATGTTCCGGCTGACGAGTGGCAAGCCCGGATCGCCGCGAGTCGGTGGCCGCCGATCCTGGGCACGGCATTGATGCTGACGATCCTTTTGATGGGCGTCGGCGCCATCCACTGGCGCCATCGGCAGCCGGCGACCCACCAGCGGCGCTTCCAGCACTTCGAAACCGTCCTGGTCGGCGCCCTGGGGTTGGCGTTAGTCACAGGCGCCGCGCTGTTGGCCTGGGAGGCGGAAATCCGCGAGCGTGGGGCGCTGTTCGACCGTCTGGCCACCACCCGCGCCGGTCATGCTCGCCAGAAGTTTCACGAGATCCGCGACGACCTCTCCGCCCTGGCCCGGTTTCACCAAGCCGTTCAACCCCTGGATTGCCGCGCCTTCAGCGCCTTCACGCAACCACTGACCCGGACCAGCGCGGTCCAGGCCTATGAGTGGGTTCCGCAGGTGCCGGCGGCGGACCGGGAGCGGGCCGAGGCTGAAGCGTGCTGGGAGGGAGTGGGCGACATGGGCTTCTGGGAGTTGGACGTTCGGGGCCAGCGCGTCCCCGTCTCGAAGCGGGACTTCCATTATCCGGTGTATGCCGTGGAGCCCTTGGCCGGCAACGAACCCGCCTTGGGCTTCGATCTGGGTTCGGAACCGATGCGCCGCGCCGCGTTGGAGCAGGCGGCGCGCACGGGGTTGATGACGGCGACCGAGTCCCTCACCCTGATCCAGGAACCCGAGAGCCAGCCGGGAATGCTGGTGTTCGAGCCGGTGTTCGCGGCCGCCGCGCCCGAGTCAGAGCATGCCAATACCGCGGGAGCCGTCGGGGAGTTGCATGGGTTTGCGCTGGCGGTGCTGCGCCTGCAGGCCCTGCTCGACCGGGCCATGCTGCGCGACGTTTATGGCGAAAGTCGGATCGCCGTGCATCTGGTGGACCTGATGCACGGTGATGGGACTCTGCTCGTGGCGCATCCCCAGGAATACGCGGATGGACCTGCCGCCGGCCTTGAGGCCGCACGTCGGAATCAGCCTGTGTTTCACGCGGTGCATCCGCTCTTTGCCTTTGGGCGCGCCTTTGCGGTCGTGCTCCATCCAACCCCGGCCTTCCATGCCGCACATCCACTGCGAACCGGGGTATTAACCGGGTTGGTGGGGTTGCTGCTGGTCACCGTGTCGACGCTCTTTGTCGGCGTTCTGCGCAACCGGCAATCCTTTCTCGAACGGCAGGTTGTGATGCGCACGGCCGAGTTGCGCGAGCGTGAGGCAAACTTGGCCATCACCTTGAACTCCATCGGCGATGGCGTCATCGCCACGGATGCCGAAAGTCGGATCACGCACATGAACCCGGCGGCCGAGCGCCTGACCGGCTGGACGCTGGCGAAGGCGCGCGGACGACCGTTGGCCGAGGTGTTCCATCTCCTCGATCCAGGCGACCGTCGATTGATTGCCACGCCAGCAACCCAGGCCCTGGCTAACGCCACGGTCAGCAAGGCGTATTTCGCGACCCTGATCGCCCGCGATGCCACCGAGCGGCATATCACCCAGCGTTCCGCCCTCATCCGTGAGGATGATGGAGCGATCAAGGGGGTAGTCGTGGTGTTTGCCGATGTGACCGGTGAGTACCAAGTTCGGGAGGCGCTGCGGGAAAGCGAAGAACGCTTCCACCTGATGTTCGAAAATCACGATGCCATCATGTTGCTGATCGAACCGGAAACCGGTCGCATTCTGGATGCCAACCAAGCGGCGGCGCGGTTCTACGGTTATCCAGTGGCGCGGCTGTGCGCGATGACCGCTCAGGATATCAGTAGCGTCTCATCGTTAGACAGGAT
>JAWOHQ010000179.1:0-10651 GCA_046485105.1 Candidatus Competibacteraceae bacterium
GTTGCCGCGACCCTTGGTTTCGACGATGGCGCCGTCTTCGAGAAAATTGTTGGCCACATCCACCGCGCCGTTCAACACGCCGCCCGGATTGTTGCGCAGATCCAGCACCATGCCGCGCAGTTCGCCCTGTTGTTCGAGTTCCTGGAGCGCCTGCCGCAGGTTCTCGGCGGTGCGGGCCTGGAACTGGGTGATGCGCAGGTAGCCAAATCCTGGCTCCAGCAGGCGGCTTCTGACGCTGCGGACCTGGATGACTTCCCGGGTCAGCTTGATCGTGAGCGGCTTGGGCGCGCCTTCCCGAATGATGGTCAGGGTGATCGAGGTGTTGGGCTTCCCGCGCATCCGTTGAATGGCGTCCGTCAGCGGCATGCCTTTGACCGAGGTGTCGTCCAGGCGGGTGATCAGGTCGCCGGGGCGGATGCCGGCCCGTTGCGCGGGGGTATCGTCGAGCGGGGCGATGACCTTGATGAAGCCGTTTTCCTGGCCGACCTCAATGCCCAGGCCGCCGAATTCACCGGAGGTGCCGATCTGCAAATCCTGGAAGGCTTCGGCGTCGAGAAAGGCCGAATGCGGGTCGAGATTGCTCAACATGCCGCGAATGGCGTTTTCCAGTAAAGCCTGGTCCTCGACCGGATCGACGTAATCCTGCCTGACCGTGTCGAGCACACCGGCGAACGCGCGTAGTTCGTCCAGCGGTAGCTGGGGTTCCGTCCGCGCGTCCTGCTCGGCCCAGACGGCATGGACCGCCGTCAGCGAAACCCCGGCCAGAAAGCTCAGCGCCAGCGCCAGACCGTGTCGGGTTGCTGCATTCATGATTGCTCCAAAACGCTCTTGATGGACACCGGAAGTAGGTAAGGCATAAGACCACCGGTTGCGACCGGAATTGCGGGCGGGATCGGAAACCAGGCGGGAAAAATCGCGCCCCCGACTATGGTGGCCGGCGGCGCGGCATGGGTTGACGGAAGAGGGCGGAAGAGGACCGCCTATTTGGCCTTGCCCTGGTTGGCGACGGCTTCCAGCAGTTTCTTGAGTTCCTCGGGATCGGCCAGGTATTGGCCGCCCTTCTTGATAGGCCGCAGGTTGGCGTCGAGTTCGTAGACCAGCGGCACGGCGGTCGGGATATTCAGGGCCAGGATCTCTTCGTTGGACAGGTCGTCGAGATACTTGACCAGCGCCCGCAGGCTGTTGCCGTGCGCGGCGATCACCACCCGCTTGCCGGAGCGGATGCTCGGCACCAGCGTGTCGTGCCAGAAGGGCAATACCCGGTCGATGGTGGTTTTGAGACTTTCGGTGGCCGGCAGGACGCGCGGGTCGAGATCGGCGTAGCGCGGATCGTTGGTCGGGAAACGCGGATCGCTCGGCTCCAGGGCCGGCGGGGGAATATCGAAGCTGCGCCGCCAGATCTTGACCTGCTCTTCACCGTGCTGGGCGGCGGTTTCGGACTTGTTCAGGCCGGCGAGGGCGCCGTAATGCCGTTCGTTGAGCCGCCAGCTCCGATGCACCGGGATCCATGCCAGATCCAGTTCGTCCAGCACGGTCCACAGGGTGTGGATGGCGCGCTTGAGCACGGAAGTGTAGGCCACGTCGAAGAGATAGCCTTCCTTCTTGAGCGTTTGGCCGGCTTTTTGGGCTTCCCCGCGGCCTTTGTCGGACAGGTCTACATCCACCCAGCCGGTGAAACGGTTTTCCATGTTCCATTGGCTTTCGCCATGGCGGATCAGGACGAGTTTATACATTGGAACGCCTCCTTGAGGGTTAGGGATGATCGCGAGCGCGAGCGGCGGATTCGAAAAAAAATAGTCGGGCAATCATACGCCCGGATGGCGGATTTCGCCAGCGACCCCATCCCGGACCCGCGGGTCGCCAGCGGGCGTGACATCGCGAGGATCATTATATTAGGCTATGCTAATACGCAAGTTAAACCCGGCAAGGCACGAGCGGATTCATGACGCGCGAAGTAGTGGAGGCAGCGCGAAGCGGGGTCGGCGCCAAGTACTTTTCACCGGAGCTCCCGATCGCCCGCAAAGAAGATCTCGAACGGGCCGCCCGCTCGCTCAAGGCGATGGCGCACCCGTTGCGGCTCAAGATTCTCTGTACCTTGGGCGATGGGGAATTCAGCGTTCAGGACATCGTCGCCCAGGTCGGCACGTCCCAAAGCAATATTTCCCAGCATCTGGCCGTGCTGCGCGACAAAGGCATCCTGACCTGCCGCAAGGACGCCAATCGAGTCTATTATCGGGTGGGAGATTCCCGCACTCTGCGGCTGATCGACATGATGCGAGAACTATTCTGTGCGCGGGAGTAAGGCGATTTCCAGAAAAGATCTTACCGAACCGGGGTAGGGTGGATAAGGCGCTCCGCGCCGCATCCACCAACGGGCTGACTGGTGGATGCGCTTCGCTTATCCACCCTACGCTGGTAAGATTTTTCAAGAAATCCACCTAAGTATTTTCAGGCGGAGAGGGTACGGCGACCCACCGCGCGATTCGAATTGATGAGGGAGTGATTGATGGACGATTTTACCGAATTCGCCACGCAGAACTGGGCGCTGTTTCTGGCGGTGTTGGTGATTCTGGGACTGCTGGTGGGCGGCGAGGTGTTGCGCAAGGCGCGCGGCATCAGTACCCTCGACGCGGTCAGCGCCCTGCGGCTGATCAACGATCGAGAAGCCATCATCGTGGATGTCCGCGAAACCGGCGACTACCGGGAAAGCCATATCCCGCAGGCGCGCCACATCCCGCTGAGCGCCTTGCGGGATCGATGGGGCGAACTGACCAACAAGGACAAGCCGATCCTGGTGTACTGCCGCAGCGGCAATGTCGCGCAATCGGCCTGCGCCCTGCTCAAGAAACACGGTCTGACCGACGCGCACAGTCTGAAAGGCGGGTTACTGGCCTGGCAGGACGCACAGCTACCCATCAGCCGCAACAAGAAAGCATGATTTCCGACTCTTCGTTAAGGACTCCGCATGAGCGACCAACCGCAAGTTCCCCAGCAGTTCGAAATCCAGAAGGTCTACCTGAAGGATGTTTCGCTGGAGACGCCCAATTCCCCGATGATTTTCACCGAGCAATGGCAACCGCAGAGCGAGGTGCGGTTGGAAACCGGCGCCAAGCCTCTGACCGAAGACCTGTTCGAGGTGGTGCTGACCGTGACGATCACTTCCAAGCTCGGCGAGCGCACCGCCTATCTGACCGAGGTCCAGCAGGCGGGCCTGTTCGCCCTGCGCGGCTTCGACGAAGCGCAAATGGGGCACATGCTGCACGCCTTCTGCCCCAATATCCTGTTCCCCTTCGCCCGCGAAGAACTGGCCGCGCTGATCGGCAAGGCCGGGTTCCCGGCCCTGCTGCCTAACCCGATCAATTTCGACGCTCTGCACCTGCAGCGTCTGCAACAACAGCAGGCCGCGGCCGCGGCGGGCGCGCCACCGGCGGCGCAGTGACGGAACCATGATCGCCGCGACCGTCGCGGTGCTCGGGCCAGGGTCCTGGGGCACCGCGCTGGCGCTGCTGCTGGCGCGCAACGGCCATCAGGTCCGGCTGTGGGGCCACGATCCCGAGGAAATCGCGCCGTTGCGGCGGGAGCGGGAGAACCGTCGTTATCTGCCCGGCATCCCCTGGCCTCCAGCCCTGACCGCCGGGGTCGATCTGGCCGAGGCGCTGGCCGGGGTCGACCTGGCGCTGGTGGCGGTTCCCAGTCACGCCTACGCGACGACGCTGACTCGGTTGGGTCCGGATCTGCCCAAAACCGCGGGTTTCGCCTGGGCCACCAAGGGCCTGGAGCCGGGCGGCGGGCGATTTCTGCATGAGATCACGGCCGGAATCCTCGGCGAACATCGGCCGGTAGCGGTGATTTCCGGTCCCAGCTTTGCCCGGGAAGTCGCCCTGGGGTTACCGACCGCCGTGACCGTGGCGGGGCGGGATCCGGACCATGCCCATCGGGTGGCGGCTCTCTTGCACGGCTCCAACCTGCGCGCCTACACCAGCAGCGATGTGATCGGCGTCGAGTTGGGCGGAGCGGTCAAGAACGTGCTGGCCATCGCCGCCGGCATCGCCGATGGACTGGGTTTCGGAGCCAACGCCCGGGCGGCGCTCATCACGCGCGGTCTGGCGGAAATGGTGCGGCTGGGGCTGGCGGTGGGCGGCCAGCGCGAAACGTTCATGGGTCTGGCGGGGATCGGCGACCTGGTGTTGACCTGCACCGACGACCAGTCGCGCAATCGTCGATTCGGGTTGGCGATCGGCCGGGGCGAGACAGCGGCGGCGGCGCGCGCGGCCATCGGTCAGGTGGTGGAAGGCGCGGTCACGGCGCGGGAAGCGCTGCGCCTCGCCCGACGGCATGAGGTGGAGATGCCGATCACCGAACAGGTCGATCGGGTGCTGCACCACGGCCAGAATCCGCGTCGGGCGGTGGAAATCCTGCTGGCGCGCGATCCCAAGCCGGAGACGCTTTGACCTCACCCCCGACCCCTGATTCAGGACTTAAAACTTAAAACTCAGGTCAGGCAGTTGTCCAGGAGCGGCCGATGGGTGTCGTCCGTTTGCCGATCCGGACCGGTGTAGGCCCGAGGCCAGCGCTTTTGCACCACCGGGCTGTCGCTGGCCAAGGCATGGCAGGTGTTCAGCACCGGCGGCGCGGTCCGCTGCTCTGGCGGTTTGACGTCTTCCTCGTCGTAGCGCCGGCCGTACAGGGTCTGGAACAGGGTGGTGGCGACCGGCCCCAGCAGCTCGGTCAGGTGCGTGCAACCGTTGACGCCGCCGAAGAGTTCCCGGAGCTTGAGCGACCAGCCCGGACCGATGCGAACGCCGATCAGCTGTCGGTAACGGGCGGTGATGGCGGGACAGAGACCGAACGGCGAGCCGTCGGTGCGCGCCTCGACGTCGTGGATGCGGAACTGCTCGTCCACGGTCAGGCGCAGCCACATGTCGTGCAGCGGCTCGCCGGCCTCGATGGCGCCGCCCCGGTCCTCGTTGGGGAACGCATAGGTCTTGGTGTCCACCATGCGGCCTTCGATATCCCACAGGCCATCCTCACGCTGGTAACCCCAGCACTGGACGAGGCGCTGGTGCAGCAACTGGCGGGGTACGGGAGCGGCAAGCGGCATACGAACTCCTTCCAGGTCAGTCGAAGAGCGCGCCTTCCATGATGCGCGCCAGTCGACCATCCAGCTGCGCGAGCACCGCGCGTTTCTGGGCGGGCGAGTAGTCCCACCAGCCGGCGATTTCTTCCAGGCTGCGAAAACAACCGTCGCACCACTGGGTCTGCTCGTTGATCACGCAGACGCCGATGCAGGGGGAGGGGGGATCGGTGGTGGAGGATGCAGGATCGGTCATAGGGGATTGAGCAGGGTGGCCACGATGTTCCGGGCCATGATACCGCGTTGCGGTCGGATGAACCATGCACGATCGGGTCGTGGTCTCGGCATGGGCGTCCGGGAGACTCGGTGGGAGCGGGGGAAATCCGGGCCGAACCGTAAGAAAAGTCAGCCGCGAAGAACGAGGGAAAAAATATTATGGGCTTATCGAGTGTGCTGGTTCAGAGCACGCGCCGGGGCGCTCTGGTCGGGCGGTGGCGGCTCGACCCTCGATCCTGTGGTGGTTGGGGACTCCCCACCGTCTTCGCGGCTGACTGGATTGAATCGGGATGCGGGGCGCTGGCGGGTCGTCACGCCTGTGAGTCGTTCGTGACGCCACGCCCTGTGGACCAAGGCAGCCCTCATCCGGGTCATGCTGTAAAACTCTTGCGAAATTAACTAAAGTCCCCAAGGGCTGTAAATCGGTATAAACCCCTACAGAACTCAGGGGTAGCGCTGATATCGGCGGAAATTTGGCGTGGGGAAAGCGCCTGCATCCCCAAGTCATGGGGTTTTTACTTGTGCGGACGGGGGGGGCGGGTTTAACCTTTACCGAAATAAGCGAATTGGCACCGGGCCGAACCGGTTCGGCGGCTCGTTTTCACCCGGCAGTTTTGATCCATCCCAGCAACTGAGGAGAGAATACCCGTGTTGACCTATCAAGATTGTGTTGAACTGAGCGATCTGACCGAGGAAGAGATCGAGGCCATCGCCGAGCACGAACATCTGCCGGAGATGGCGGCCCTGGAACTGGGGAGTTACCTGGTGCATACGGAGGAAGGCGTGCCGGCGATCAAGCGCATCATTCTGGAGGACATCGAGACCGCCCGCCAGCACGGGCATCCCGAAAAAGTCTTGAAGTTGAAGCTGGTGTTGAAGCATTTTGTGGAAACCCATCCGAACGTCGCCGGTTCGGCGTGATTGCCCTCGCCCTGTCTGATTCCCTCTCCCTCAAGAAGAGGGGGAGGGGGAGGAGGCCAGCAGCGCCTCCACTTCCGCCAGGCCGGCCCGCCGCATGGGCCGGCCATCGACCGGACTGCGCGGCGCCTCTCGCTCGGCCAACGGCGCGAAGATCGTCACATCGATCTGATGTTGCTCGTCGGCGGCAAAGCGCAGGACGGGCAGGCAAACCGGTTCGCCGCCGCCGAGCTTGAGACGGCGTTCCGCGGTTTCGAAGGGAATGTGATGCTCCAGCAGAAACAGCAGGACATCCTTGGTGGTATCGGCGAACAAATGCAATTGGACGTCGGCGCGCGCGCCGACGGCGCCGCTCAGCACCGGCCCCACCAGCTTCGGCCGAAACTGGGCCAGGAAGCGCATGGCGCGCAGCGCGGTTTCCCGCAGATGGCGCAGTTGGTCGGCCTGGCGGTCGGCATGGAACAGCCGTTGATAGTCGAGCAAAGCGCGTTCGATTTCGGTATTGTCGGGCAGAACGGCCTGGTCGGCGACCGCCAGGCGCAGCGCGGCCTTGCGCTTGGCGGTTCGAAAATTCCGGATGCCTTCCTCGGCCATGATCCGGGCGCACTCCTGGGCCAGCAGGCTCTTGAGTCGTTGATCGTCACGAGATCGGCGGGCCATGGGCAAAACTCCAAGCAAGACGGTGGCAAGGGAACCGGGGGTTACCTAAGGTTTCACGGTGTTGAAGCGATTTGTTTGCTATATTGTTAAAGAGACACGTGGGTTGAATTCGTTCACTCTCAATCGAGGAAGCGTAACTTGGCTCTGTTCAAGCATAAAGAACCCATTCTGGGCATCGATATCAGTCCCTCGGCGGTCAAGCTGATCGAATTAAGCCGTTCCGGGCCACGGTTCCGGGTCGAGGCGTTCGCCATCGAACCCTTGGGCGAGGGGATGATGGAAGACCGTAATCCGGTCGATAGCGACGAGCTGACGGAGGTGATCAAGCGGGCCTGGAGCCGCTCCGGGGCGCGCGCGCGGCGCGCGGCGGTGGCCGTGCCGACTTCGGGGGTGATCACCCGCACCGTGCCGATGCCGGCGGAGTTCAAGATGAGCGACATTGAGGTCAACATTTCGATCGAGGCCGCTCAGTATATCCCCTATCCGATTGAGGAAGTCTACCTGGATTTCGAGGTGAAGGGCCGATCCCAGGCCAGCAACGACATGCAGGATGTCATGCTGGTGGCGACCCGCAGGGAGAATGTGTATAGCCGGGAGGCGGTGCTAAAGAGCGCGGGCCTGACGCCGGTCATCGTGGATGTGGAAGCCTATGCGTTGGAAAACACCTTCCGGCTGTTGCTGGAGAGTCTCCCCAAGTCTGGCGGCGGCTCGGTCAGTCTGGACAAGCCGCGGGACGGCGTGACCGCGCTGGTCGATATTGGCGCGACCATCACCAATCTGTATATCTTGCAGGGGGATCGCATGATCTTTACCCGCGAGCAGGGTTTCGGTTGCGACCAACTCACCGTGCGGATCGCCGAGGCCTACGGGCTGACCCGCGAGCAGGCCGAGCAGGCCAAGCGCGCCGGCCAGGTGGCCGACGATTTCGCCGCGACGATCCTGGAACCCTTTAAGGAGATGCTGGCCGAGCAGATTGGCAACGGCTTGCAGTTTTTTTATTCCTCCGACCAATTCCTCACCAATCGCTATAATGTGGAGACCGTCGTGCTGGTGGGCGGCGGGGCCATGATCGTGGGGCTGGACCGGGTGGTGGCGGATGTCCTGGGCATCATGACGGTCGTGGCGAATCCGTTCAAGAACATGGGGAGCGCCGCGAAGGTGAACAGCAGTGCTCTGTCGCGCGACGCGCCCTTGCTGGCGGTGGCGGGCGGGCTGGCCCTGAGGAGCTTCGACTGAGATGACGCGCATCAATTTGCTGCCCTGGCGCGACGCGCGCCGCGCCCAGCGCCAGCGCAAGCTGTTCGGGATTTTGGTGGCCGCGGCGTTACTCGCGGTCGGCGCCGTCTTCCTGGCGCATACCGAGATCAACAACCGCATCGCCCTCCAGAACGAGCGCAATGATTACCTGCGCGGCGAGATCGCCCGGCTCAAAAAGGCCGCCGAAGAGTTGCAGGCGTTACAGCAAACCCGGAACCGGCTGGTGGAGCGGCTCAACGTCATCCAGACCTTGCAGACCAGCCGTCCGTTCCGGGTGCGGATGCTGGACGAGTTGGTCCGCCTGGTTCCGCCGGAACTCTTTTTAAACACGTTCAAGACCACCGGCAACCAGGTCACGCTGAACGGCACCGCCCGCGACGACCTGGTCATTTCCGGATTCATGCGCGAGCTGCGGAGTTCGCCGTTGTTCGGAGAGCCGGTGTTGCAGGTCATTGAAACGCGCAATATCAACAACGTGCCGGCTCGGGTGTTCGAGTTGGGGGCGCCGCTCAGGCTGGACGCCGGGCTGGTGGACGCGGGAGGGTGAGCCATGAAACTGTCCGAGATTAACCTCAGCGATATCGACCTGCGGGAAGCGGGCGACTGGCCGCTGGCCGGCCAATTGGCGCTGGCGGCTTTGGTCCTCGCCGCCGTGGTGGGCGGGGGCTACTATTTCTTCACCGCCGAGCGGCTCGAGGAGTTGGATCGAGTCGCGCGCGAGGAGCAGCAGCTGCGGCAGGAGTTCATCGAGAAGCAGCGGGTGGCGGCCAACCTGGAAGCCTTCCGGCTCCAGCTCGAGCAGATGGAGGCCGATCTGGAGATCATGCTGCGGCAATTGCCGACCGGCACGGAGATGCCGGATCTGCTGGAAGATATCTCCAACACCGGCAAGAAGAACGGTCTGGAGTTCGAACTGTTCAAACCCGAGGCCGAACAGCCTCGGGATTTTTATGCCGCCAAGCCGATCACCATCAAGGCCAAGGGCACCTTTCATCAGTTCGGCGCGTTCGTGAGCGGGGTCGCGGCCCTGCCGCGGATCGTGACCCTGGAGAACGCGACGCTGAGCAGCGCGGCGGCCCCTGGGCGGGGCGGCGCGCCGGCCCGGCCGCGCGACAACGAGCCGCTCACTATCCAGGCGACCTTGCAAACCTATCGCTACATGGATGAGGTGGCGGGCGCGGCGCCGGCCCAGGGCGCTCCGGGCGCGCAACCAAGGGGAGCGGGCGGGAGATGAACGCACGGTTTTGTCGGGAGTCCGGCGCCGCGCGCGCGGGACTGTTGTGGGGGGTGGCGCTGGCCGTACTGACGGGCTGCGCTCAACAGGATCTGACCGAAGTGCGGCAGTTCGTGGAGACCACCAAGCGCACCACGCCGGTCCGCAAGCCCGATCCGCCGCCGGAAATCCAGGCGTACACGCCCTTCGCCTATACCGCCCAGGGGCTGAGAGATCCTTTCGTCGTGTCGACGTTCGCGCAAGAAGAAGAGTTGCTGGGCGGCTTGGCGGGTCTTCCGGCGGCGAGCGCCGCCGACTACACCGGGCCGCGGCCCGATCCGACCCGGGTGCGCGAGGAACTCGAAAAGTACTCACTGGGTTCGCTCAAGATGATGGGTACGTTCCGAATAGGCGGCGGCGAAGAGCTATGGGCGTTGATTCTGGCGCCCGACAGCGTCGTGCATCGGGTGCAAAAAAACAACTACCTGGGGATCAACCACGGCCAGATTGTTAATATTACGGAACAACGGGTTGATTTGCGGGAGATCGTTCCGGATGGGCCCGGGCGCTGGCAGGAGCGGGATGCGTTTCTGTCGTTGACCCAATGATCGAGGGGGAAGTGTCATGACGAGCAGGTCCACGAGCGAAGGTCGGCAGGCCTGGCGGTCGGGTGGGGAGTGGCTGCCACGCTGGTTGGTGGCGTTGGGGTTGATCGGTGGTCTGTGGCTGGCGGGGGGCTGGCAAGGGGTAATGGCGGAGGAGGGACAGCCGGTGTTGCAGGCGGTGGATATCAGTCCGCTGGCGGGCAACCGGTTGCAGATTCGGTTCCGCCTGTCGGAGCGGCCCAAGGCGCCGCCGAGCACCTTCACCATCGACGATCCGGCGCGGATCGTGCTGGATTTCCTGGATACGCGCAATGGTCTGAGCGCCCGGCAGCAGGCGATCAACGTCGGGGTGGCCGACCGGATCAGCGTGCTGGAGGGGGCGGATCGGACCCGGGCCTCGCTGAACCTGGCGCGGCTGGTGCCGTACCGGGTGGACGTGCAGGGTAACGCGGTGCTGCTGACTCTGGACAACGCCGGCGCCCCGCCTGCACGGACGCTGTCATCGTGGCCGCCGGGGTCCGCGCCGCCGGGGCGCCGGCGTTGTCCAGAGTCAGCAGCACCGCGTTACCCTGCACGTCCACCCGGTACGGCACCAGCCGCGCCAGGTTCAGCGAGGCCCGGGTCCGATCCGCCCCCTCCAACACGCTG
>JAWOHQ010000206.1:0-5679 GCA_046485105.1 Candidatus Competibacteraceae bacterium
CGCCAGACGCCGCCGGACGTGGTGCATATCGTCACCGAGGGTCCTCTGGGTGGTTCGGCGCTGGATGCCGCCCGCCGTCTGGGCCTCAGGGTGTTTTCCGGTTTTCACACCAATTTCCACAGTTACAGCCGCCACTACGGCGCCGGCCTGCTGGCTCGGCCGATCATCGCCTATCTGCGCCGCTTTCATAACCGGACCGACTGCACGCTGGTGCCTACCGAGGAACTGGCGGCGGAACTGCGCGCCCTGGGTTTCGCCAATCTGCGAGTGCTGGCGCGCGGCGTGGATACCCGGCTGTTTCACCCGGAGCGGCGCGACCCCGCGTTACGGCGGAGTTGGGGCGTGGGACCCACCGATCTCGTCGCGCTCTACGTCGGCCGGCTGGCGGCGGAAAAAAACCTGCAAGTGGCGCTGGTGGCCTACCAGGCGCTGCGGGCGCTCCAGCCGACGGCCCGGCTGGTGCTGGTGGGCGACGGACCGCTGGCCGCCCGGTTGCGGACTCGTCATCCCGAGATCGTGTTTCCCGGCGCCCGCACCGGCGCCGATCTGGCGGCGCACTACGCCTCCGCCGACCTGTTTCTGTTTCCCAGCCTGACCGAGACCTTCGGCAACGTCACCCTGGAGGCGATGGCCAGCGGCCTGGCGGTAGTGGCGTTCGATTACGCCGCCGCTCACCAGCATATCGGTCACGGGCGCAGTGGTCTGCTGGCGCCGCGCGGCGAGCCGGCCGCGTTCGTCGCGGCGACCCGTCAACTGGCCGAGGACCCGGCGCTGCTTCAGCGTTTGGGACCGGCGGCCCGCCGAGCGGTGCTCGATTTCGATTGGGAACGGATTCATGGCCAGTTGGAACAATGGTTGCTTGAATCCCCCTAAAGAAAGGCTTACATGCAATTTATCAGGAGCACAACCATGAACAGACTCAATGAGGCCATGTCATCACGGCGACTGGCGGAACTGGATCTAGCCTGGTGTCTGCGGTTCAACCAGGCCAGTCGCCGGCGCGGAATGGAACGGCTGTTCGCCGTGATCAGCCGACTGGGCGACGGTGTGTTCTGGTACGCGCTGATGCTGGCCTTGGTGTTGGTACAGGGTTCAACGGCCCTGCCGGTGGTGGCGCGGATGCTGGCGGCTGGCGCCTTGGCGCTGGTCCTGTACAAGTGGCTGAAGTCCCGGACCACCCGTCCGCGACCCTGCGCTCGCAACGACCGGATACGGGCCACGGTAGCGCCGCTGGACGAGTATAGCTTTCCGTCCGGGCACACCCTGCACGCGGTCTCGTTCAGCATCGTGGCGGTCTACTACTACCCAGCGCTGCTCTGGCTGGTGGGGCCGTTCACGCTGTTGGTGGCGCTGTCGCGGATGGTGCTGGGTCTGCACTATCCCAGCGACGTGCTGGCCGGAGCGTTGCTCGGCGCCGCGCTGGCCACCTTGGCGTTGCAGTTCTGATCAAAACAACTCGCCGGTCAGATCGGCGCGCAGGTTGGCGCGGAAGTCCTTGATCGCCCTGAAACTGGCCTTGAGCTGGGCGACTTCCCGCCGCGACAGCGCCTGGGGCGATACATAGTTGCCAGGAATCAGCCGCGCCTCGCGGTCGCGCAACTGCTGGCGCATCAACAGGTGAACGATGTGCCGGTAGGCATGGCTCAACGCGTCCTGCTGGTCGTGGCTCAACACGCCGCGCTCGTGCAGCGCGGCGATCCGCTCGAGCGTGCCGGTCGCCGGTACGCCGTGTTTCAGGGCCAGGATGCGGATCGCGCCGACCAGCGGCAACGTCCCGGTGATCTTGAGATTGAGCTTGCCCTGGTTTTGCCCCCGCTGGCGCTCGGTCAAAAAAATCCCGAATGGGCCGAGCGCGACTTCATGTTCCTCATCGACCTTGAACAGTTCGCGCAGAAAAATCGGGCGGGCCGCCTCGCGGGTGATGTGCGCGCGTAGCGCCTGGCTTAGCTGGCCCTCGCCATACACGCAGGTAAAGTCGGCGAAGATATCGGACAGTCGGAGTCCCAGTCCTTCGCTTTTGCGAATCCAGCCGCTGATTTGCGCCCGCCACTGGCTCAGCGTCTTGCGCCACAGCGGGTTGGTGGCCATGACATAGCCATTGCAGTAGTCGAAACCGATGGCGTCCAGCATGAGGGTCAGCCGCTCGCTGAAGGCGATGAACCAGGGATCGATCCGCGCGTGTTCGCAATCGGGATAATCTTCCAGGATCAACCCGTTGTCCTGATCGGGCCACAGCGAGCTCTCGCCGCGGCCGCTGGAGCCCATGACCAGCACCTCGAACGCGACCGGGGGCGAACCGAGTCCTTCCTGTTCCATCCGCCGCAGGCAATAACGGGCGGCATCCTGGTAGATCTGATGATTGAGGCGGCTGAGCAGTTGTTGGATGTCCGCCGCCGGCACCGCGTCGGCCAATAGCTCGGCAACGATCCGTTCCTGATTGCGCTTGGCCGCGCGCAGGGTCTCGGGATCCGCCTGGTGGCTGAGTCGATCGATTTGCGCCACCGTCTGCCCGGATAACCGGGCCAGGACGTCGTCCAACTCCAACAGGCCGACCACGCGGCGGTCGTCGACCACCGGCAGGTGACGGATGCCGTCCCGGCGCATCCAGGCCACGGCGTGGTGCAGAAAATCCCGGGCTTGCACCGTGGACACCGGCGCGCTCATGACCTTAAACACGGGTTCGTGGGGTCCGACCTGAAAGGCGATCCGGCGCGTGACATCCTGTTCGGTCAGAATCCCCACCGGCTCCAAGGCAGAGTTGACGATGATCGCCGCCGAGGCCTGCGTTTCGCGCAGGCACTGGACCACTTCGACGCAGGAAACCGTCGTCGCCACGACTACCCTCGGGGGGTCCATGTGCTCGCGAACCGTCTGGGTAAAAACCGCGATCTGTGACAGCATACCGCTCCGCGCGCTCTATCCTCTCTTGGGACCCGCTCCTTCAGGAGCGTCGGCGATGAACACCCGGTCGCCCACTTCAACCCGCGCGAACAACGCCAGCAAATCCGGGTTGCGCATACGGATGCAGCCATGGGATCGCGGCGCGCCGATGGGCTCGGTAGCCGGGCAGCCGTGAATGTAGATGAATCGGCGCAGAGTGTCGCAGGCGCCGCCGCGATTGTAGCCGGATTCCAAGCCGGTCAACCAGAGAATCCGGGTCAAAATCCAGTCCCGTTCCGGATGACGCCGCGCCAGTTCCGGGGTGTAAATTTCACCGGTCGGTCGCCGGCCGACGAAGACCGCATCAAGCGGCAACCCCGCGCCGATCTTGACGCGAACGCGGTGCCAGCCGCGCGGGGTACAACCGCTGCCGCGTCGCTCGCCGGGACCGTTGCGGGCGGTGGACACTGGGTAAACCGCCACGGTCTCCCCGCCTTCGCGCAATTCCAGCCGCTGTTCAGCCAGGCCGACGCGGATCAGGACGTCGCGCATGACCAAAGACGGTAGGGATGGCGCGCCAGTTGCGAGTTGTAATAGCGGAGGTCGTGCGAGACGTCCTCCCCCAGCCAGTCGGGACGGGCGAAGGGTTCATCGGGATGATCCAGTTCCACTTCCGCCACGATCAGCCCGGCGTTGTCGCCCGCGAATTCATCGACCTCCCAGAGATGCTCGCCGTGGTGCAAATAATGGCGGGTTTTCTCCAGCAACGGCGGTTCGCACAGGGTATCCAGGATTTCCTCGGCTTCGGCCAGCGGGATGGGGTATTCATATTCGCTGCGCTGGATGCCCAGCGTGCCACTCTTCAGATTCAGAAGCCCCCGGCCGTCCGCGACCCGCACCCGCACCGAGCAGCGGGCATCGCTGGTCAAATACCCCTGCCGCATCCAGACCGAGCGTTCGACCTGCTGTCGCCAGCGGTCGTCGCGGACCAAAAATTTGTGTTCGATCTCAGTAGCCATGCCCTGATCCCGTCGTTGCCGTGGATTTTCCCGCGCATGGTAGGACAGGCAGCGCGCTTTGTGTATGCTTTTCGGCAGGACTGTGGCCAGGCGACGCGTCGCTTGCATACTGGAAAATGCCGGCTTCAATAGGGTGCGCCGGGTCGGTCGCGGGCGTTTCGCATGGGTGGTTCGCCGCCCGCCCGGCTCCGCGATCCGGTAGGATACCGATCCTGGAAATCCGCGATTCGCCGCAGTTGTTCGAGATAATTGCCGAATGCTTCGAGCCCGTTTTCATTTCACCCCCCTGACCCGGCGCCGGCTGGCGCAATTCCGGGCCAACCGGCGTGGTTACTGGTCGCTGTGGCTGTTTCTGGCGCTGTTCGGGCTCAGCCTGAGCGCGGAATTCATTGCCAACGACCGGCCGTTGCTGGTTGTCCACCAGGGTTCGCTCCATGTCCCGGTGGTCAGGGACTACGCCGAGACCGACTTCGGCGGCTTTTTTCCCAGCGCGGCCAATTACCGCGACCCGTATCTGGCGAACCTGATCGAGGAGGACGGCTGGATGCTGTGGCCGCCGATTCGCTTCCGCCACGACACCGTCAACTACGACCTGCCGGTTCCGGCCCCGGCGCCGCCCTCCGCCGACAACTGGCTGGGCACCGACGATCAGGGCCGCGATGTCCTGGCGCGGTTGATCTACGGGTTTCGTCTCTCGGTGCTGTTCGGCCTGTTGCTGACCCTGACCTCCTCGGTGATCGGGGTCGCGGCGGGCGCGGTGCAGGGCTATTTCGGCGGCCGGGTGGATCTGTTGTTCCAGCGCTTTCTGGAAATCTGGGGCGGACTGCCGCAACTGTTCGTCCTGATCATCGTGTCCAGCGTGGTGGCCCCGGGATTCTGGACGCTGTTGTTCATCCTGATGCTGTTCGGCTGGACGTCGCTGGTCGGGGTGGTGCGGGCCGAGTTCCTGCGCGCCCGCAACTTCGACTACGTCCGGGCCGCTCGCGCCCTGGGGATGAGCGACGGGCGAATCATGTTCAAGCATGTGCTGCCGAACGCCATGGTGGCGACGTTGACGTTTTTGCCGTTCATCCTGTCCGGATCCATCGTCGCCCTGACCGCTCTGGATTTTCTGGGACTGGGCCTGCCGCCAGGCTCGGCGTCGCTGGGGGATCTGTTGCGGCAGGGCAAGGAGAACCTGCAAGCGCCCTGGCTGGGGATCAGCGGCTTCGTGGTGGTGGCGCTGATGCTCAGCCTGCTGGTGTTTGTCGGGGAGGCGGTGCGGGATGCGTTCGATCCGAGGCGGAACCTGACCTGATTTTGCGTGTGCCCGGAGAATCGAGAGCGAGGGACCGTCGTTGCAGCGTCGACCCTCACCCCCAGCCCCAAAACCCCACTCCCGACCGCGGGAGAAGGGCGTGAAGGGTGCTGTTCAGGCCAATTTTCGATAGCGGATTCGGTGGGGCTGGTCGGCTTCCACGCCCAGCCGCCGTTTGCGGTCGGCTTCGTAGTCGGCGTAGTTGCCCTCGAACCACACGACCTGCGAATCACCCTCGAAGGCCAGGATATGGGTGGCGATGCGATCCAGGAACCAGCGGTCGTGGCTGACGACGATGGCGCAGCCCGCAAAGTTTTCCAGCGCGTCTTCCAGCGCGCGCAAGGTGTTTACGTCCAAATCGTTGGTCGGCTCGTCCAACATGATCACGTTGGCTCCGGCTTTCAGAGTTTTCGCCAGGTGAACCCGATTGCGCTCGCCGCCGGAGAGGGTCTTCACCTGCTTCTGCTGGTCGCCGCCGGTGAA
>JAWOHQ010000215.1:0-8443 GCA_046485105.1 Candidatus Competibacteraceae bacterium
CGCCAGCCGTTTTTCCCGGCCTGCTTGGCGGCGTACATCGCCAGATCGGCGTGATGCGCCAGTTCCTTGGCGGTGGTGGCGTGGTCGGGATAAAAAGCGATACCGATGCTGGTCGAGACGCGCGCCGAACCTTGCGGCAGCGTGAAAGGTTGGTGGATCTGATCGATGATCTTTTGCGCCACGCCCGTGGCATCCCGAGCGTGGGTGACCGTCGCGAGCAGCACGGCGAATTCGTCGCCGCCCAGGCGGGCCGCCGTGTCGCTCTCGCGGAGGCTGGCGTGCAGGCGCTGGCCGACCTGGCGCAGCAGTTCGTCGCCGGCGGCGTGGCCCAAGGTGTCGTTGACCGCCTTGAAACCATCGAGATCGAGCCATAGCACCGCCACGGCGTGCCGGTGGCGCCCCGCCAGCCGCAGCGCCTGCTCCAGCCGGTCCCAGAACAGCGTCCGGTTGGGCAGTTGGGTCAGCGCGTCGAAGTGGGCCAGTTCCCAGTGTTCCTGCTCGCGTTGCCGGCGGTCGGTAATATCGTTCAGGATCACGATGGCGCCCGCGATGGCGTCGCTTTCATCGTCGTACAGCGTGGACCAGTACACGCTCAGCCATCGATTGGCCAGACTCTGGAACTCACTATCGCCGGCGCGCTGGTTCCCCCAGTTGCGCCACCGGACTTCCACCTCGGCGCGCTGGTCGGGGCGAACGCCGTCCAGCCAGGACTGCCCCAAAACCGCAGTCGCCGCCTGGCCGGTCAGGACGCACCAGGGAAAATTGACATACTGGCAACGCCCCTCGGCGTCCACCTCGGCCACCCCCACCGGCGCCGTGGCCAGTATGGTCCGGTAACGGCGCTCGCCGAAGGCGAGATCGTGGTTGACCCGGCGCAGTTCGGCGGTCTGGGCCGCGACTTCCCGCCGCAACTGTTCGGCGTAGTCGGCCAGTACCTGCTCGGCCACGTATTGCGTGGTGATGTCGGTGGCGGCGCCGCGATAGCCGGCGAAACGGTCCAGTTCGTCCCAGTAGGGCAGCCCGTTGACCCGCAGCCAGCGTACCTGGCCGGCGTGATTGCGCACGCCGAACAGGACATCTCGGAACGGCCGTCTGGCCCGCAGCGCCGCGCTTAGAGTTTTGCGATGCGCCACCGGGAGGGCATGGATGCTGGTCCGCCACCACAGACCGGTGCCGGGCGCCAGTTCCCAGGCCAGCTTGCCGCTGAGTTGGGTGACCCGTCCGTCGGCGTTGGTATCCCACAGCAGGTCGTTGGAAATCCGGCTGAGATCGTGGAACCGGTCCAGGGCTTGATCGCGGGCGCCGGTGATGGCGCCCAGCAGCAAGCCCATGAGCGCGACCGCGATCATCACCGATTGATAGTACAGCGTCATTTCCGCCAGACCCTGCCAAGCCACCAGCACTGCGAGGCTTCCCGTCACCCAGCACACGATCAGGGTCGCGATGGGCAGGCCGCCGTGGACCGCGCCCCAGGCCAGCGGCAACAAAATAAATAGCATCAGAAACGGGGCCAGAAACGGCCGCAGCTCCGCTTGCCACCCCAGCCAGACCGGCATCTCGAGCAATGCGACTTGGAGTAGCAGCAAGCTGACAAAGTAGAACGGCCAGATCCAGCGGCGCTGTTCGCTCCCCGGCGGCGGAACGGGTTGGCGCCAGCGGCCCCACTTCAACCAGTCGCGCAGGCGCGGCCGCAGATGGACCAGCAGCAGCGGCGTCACGGTGATGACCCCGATGAAATCGCCGATCAGCCCGTTGAGCCAGACTTCGGGAAATTGCGCGGGTGCGATGAAATCCAGCCGCCACAGCCGCGCCGCGCCGCTGGCCGCCGCCAACCCGCTGCCCAACAGCACCGCGCCCAGAAAGCGTCCGGCGTAGTCCAGATGGGCAAGACTGTTGGATCGTCCGGCGTTCCAGACCCGCAGTGCCAGCGCCGCGAGTAAATAGGCGGCTACCGGGGCGAGCGCGCCTTCCAGATGACTGCTCAGCGTCAATGGCTGGGGCGCAAACCAGTCGGGTCCGCCGAGCCAGAGCAATAGCGCCAACGAGCCTTCAATCAGCAAGATCGACGGCAGCGCCGCCCAACCGAAGATGATCAGGGCGAAAAAACGCAGACCCGCCAAGGGATACCACAGACTAATCTGGTTATCGAACGTGCCGAGCAACGTGGCGCCCAACCAGGCCGCGCACCAGGCCAGGGCATAAATCAGCCAGAACGCCAGGAGCCGGTTTTGTTCCGGTCCCCAGTGTCGGGACCCAACCGGCCGGTCTTCAGCGGAGCAATAAGAATTGGAAACGTTGTCGGAAGGTGGTTGCACGAGGTATGGAGGTCGATGAGGGGCCGAAGAGCGGTACGCTCCGTAAACCTCTCAATGATATAGCAACCTTGTTTGTGATGTGGAACCGCCACGGCGCGCTGTACCTGAAGGATCCGGAAAGGTTTCGATAATCGATTGGCGTTTTTGCTGGTTCGTCGTTAGTCTTGAAGCTGTTAAGTTCTTGTCCTCCAACAATCCGTAAGGAGTCTCATCATGGCCCCACAAATCGACATCGGTATCAGCGAAGAACTCCGCCAGGAAATCGGCGCGGGCCTGTCCCGGTTGCTGGCCGACACCTACACCCTGTACCTCAAGACCCACAACTTTCACTGGAACGTCACAGGACCGCTGTTCAACACCCTGCACCTGATGTTCGAAACCCAGTACAACGAACTGGCGCTGGCGGTGGATTTGATCGCCGAACGCATCCGGGCGCTGGGCCTGCCGGCGCCGGGCAGCTATGCCCAGTTCGCTCAACTGACCAGCATTCTGGAAGAAACCAGCGCGCCGGCGGCGGAAGAGATGCTCCGGCAACTGGTCAAGGACCAGGAAGCCGTGGTCCGCACCGCCCGCTCGATCTTCCCGGCGGTCGAGAAGGCCAGCGACGAACCGACCGCCGACCTTCTGACCCAGCGGATGCAGATCCACGAGAAGACCGCGTGGATGCTACGGAGCATGTTGGGCTGAACGGTCGGGAACCCCAACTACTCCTCCTGCTTGCGGTCCGGGGTGGTTGGGGCAAGACCTTGGTAATTTCTCGGAATGAGGCTGTGCCCTCCCATCGAACGGGCTGGCAGGGAGTCACCTGGCATTTTGATCGGTATGACCGCGAGGCCTCCGGCATAGGATCCGGCGCGGAGGCGCTCTACAGCGTCGGCCTTGGGTTATAATCAAGCGGTCGCAACCGTCCCGGCGGGCGCGGCCGTCTTGACGCATCACGCCCGCCCGGCGCGCGGATTGCCCCGAGTCACTCTGGCTGGGAGGTAAAGTCCATGACGCGCGCATCACCACACTACAGCGTTCTGCTGGAAACCCTGAAGACCTACTTTCCCACCCCGGTCTCCAATCCGATCATGGACGGCTACTTCGTCCATACCGTGTCCGGCTTCCTCGACCGGGTGGACGCGCTCAAATCGGCCGCCCCGGTGTTGGGCCAGCAGCGGGAGGCGGATTACGCGGCGCACTGCGATCGGGTCCTGCCCGAGGAGATGGCCTCGGTGGAAACCATCACCGCCCTGCTGGCCGACTACTGCCGGGGCATGACCGTCTGGGCGCATCCCAACGCCCAGGCCAACGTGATCCCGCCGCCCACGATTCCCAGCATCACCGCCTTCATCGCCGCCGCCCTGTACAATCCCAACCTCATCTGGGACGAGTACTCGGCGCGCTTCGCCGAAGCCGAGATCGAGGCGGTGGCCATGCTGGCGAATCTGGTCGGCTACGATCCGGCCCAGGCCGGCGGGGTGTTCACCTTCGGCGGCACCGGCACCATTCTGTACGGCGTGAAGCTGGCGCTGGAGAAACTCACCGGTGGCCGGGGCATGACCGCCGGCATCCGGCGCGACTACCAGGTGGTCGCCTCGGGGGCATCCCACTACGCGCGGCTGAACGTCGCCGCCTGGCTGGGGCTGGGCAGCGACAACCTGATCACCGTCCCCAGCACCGCCCAGAACGAAATCTCCCTGACCCACCTGGAAGCCACCCTGCGTGATCGGTACGAACGCGACGAGATCGTGGCCGCCATCATCCTGACCCTGGGCACCACCGACGCCTTCGGCATCGACGACCTGGCCGCCGTCGCCGCCCTGCGTGACCGGCTGGCGGCGGAATATCGCCTGCCGTTCGCCCCCTGGCTCCACGCCGACGCGGTGATCGGCTGGCCCTGGCTGGTGTTCCAGGACTACGACTTCGACCTCAATCCGCTGGGCTTTCACGCCCGCACCCTGCGCGCCCTCCAGGACTCGGTGGAGCGCATCCGGCCGCTGCGCCTGGCCGACAGCATCGGGATGGATTTCCACAAGACCGGCTATGCCCCCTACACCTCGAGCCTGGTTCTGGTGAAGCGCCGCGCCGATCTCGGGCTGCTCAGCCGCGACCCGGCGGCCATGCCCTATCTCTACCAGTTCGGTCACTACCATCCCGGCCTGTTCACCCTGGAATGTTCCCGCTCCGGAGCCGGCGCGCTGGCGGCGCTTGCCAATCTGAAGTTGCTGGGCAAGCAGGGTTACCGGGTGATTCTGGGGCACGGCGTGGAGATGGCGGAACTGCTGCGGGAGCGTTTGGAACTCCTGGACTGCGCCCGGGTGCTCAACGACGCCAACTTCGGGCCGGTGACCCTGTTCCGGCTCTATCCCGAAGGCGTGGACGCGGCGGCGGCCTACGCGCGCGAACTGACCGACCCCGGCTACCGCGCCGAACTGGACCGGCATAACGCCTACAACCACCGGATTTTCGACGCCACCCACGCCCGGGCCCTGCGGGGCGAGGGCGTGCTGCTGTCCTGGACCGACGCCTACCGGACCACCGCCGACGGTGCGGGCCGGATCGCGGCGTTGAAATCCTTCGTCATGAGTCCCTGGACCGACCGCCCGGCCATGGACACCGTGGTGCGACAGGTGCTGGACGCCCGCCGGGACATCGAGGCGGACCGGGCGCGGCCATGACCGCCGCGTTTCCGCCCCAGGATCTGATCCGCCGCAAACGCGATGGCTTGGCGCTGAGTCCGGCCGAAATCGCCGCCCTGGTCCAGGGCATGGTCGACCAGACCCTCGGCGAGGGCCAGCTCGCCGCCTTCGCCATGGCCGTCTATTTTCGCGGCTTGAATCGGGAGGAACGAATCGCCCTGACCCAGGCCATGATGTGTTCCGGGACGGTGCTGGACTGGGCGGACGCGGGGCTGGCCGGACCGGTGCTCGACAAGCATTCCACCGGCGGGGTCGGGGACAAGGTCAGCCTGATCCTGGCGCCGCTGGTAGCGGCCTGTGGGGGATACGTGCCGATGATCGCGGGCCGGGGCCTGGGTCATACCGGGGGCACCGTGGACAAGCTGGCCAGCATTCCCGGCTACGACACTGCTCCCGATCTGCAACACTTTCGTCAGGTAGTTAAGACCGTCGGCTGCGCCGTCATCGGCCAGACCGCCGACCTGGCCCCCGCCGACCGCCGGTTCTACGCGGTGCGCGATGTCACCGCCACGGTGGAATCCCTCGACCTGATCGTCGCGTCGATCCTCTCCAAGAAACTCGCCGAAGGATTGGACGGGCTGGTGCTGGATGTCAAGACCGGCTCGGGGGCCTTCATGGCCACGTTGGATCAGGCTCGGGAATTGGCGCGCCGCCTCGTCGAGGTCGCTTGCGGCGCGGGGCTGCCCACCACGGCCCTGATCACCGACATGGATCAAGCGCTGGGCCGCGCGGCGGGCAATGCCCTGGAAGTTCGGGAAGCCATCGACTCTCTGCGGGGAACGTATCGGGACCCCCGCCTGCATGAGGTGGTTTTGGCGCTCGGGAGCGAGCTGTTATTGCTCGGTGGGCTGGCGGCCGATGCCGGGTCCGCCCGGAGCTGCTTGCAAGCGGCGCTGGATGGCGGTCAAGCGGCCGAACGCTGCGCCGCGATGGTCCATGCCTTGGGCGGCCCTGCCGAGCTGCTGGATAAGCCAGAGCGGTTTCTGACCCAAGCCCCGGTGGTCGAGGCCGCGTGGCCGCCACGCGCCGGATATGTGGTGCGGATGGATACTCGCGCCCTGGGTCTGGCCATCGTCGAACTGGGCGGCGGGCGGCGTCTGACCGGCGACCCCATCGACTACGCGGTCGGCCTCAGCGACCTGTGCCCGGTCGGCGAATGGGTGGATCGGCGGCGGCCTCTCGCCTGGATTCACGCGCGGAGCGACGATCAAGCCCAGGCCGCCATCGCCGTGTTGCAAGCGGTGATCGCGGTGAGCGACGAAGCGCCGCCGCCCCGTCCCCTGATTCATGAGAAAATGGTTGTCTAATATCTGGAGAAGCTTCCCCATTCCCGACCAGACGCTATGGACGACCAGACCCTCAAACCCAACCGTGAAATCGCCGAGCAACTGCGGCAGGCGGCCGATCTGCTGGAACGGCAGGGCGCGAACCCCTTCCGCGTTCAAGCCTACCGCCGGGCGGCGGACACCGTCGCGCGGTTACCCGAAAACGTGCGCGATCTGGTGGACCAGCAGGGGATCGACGGCCTGCTCGCGCTGCCCGGCATCGGCCAAGGCATCGCCAAGGCGGTCCACGAACTGGTGATGACCGGGCGCTGGGGGCGGCTGGAACGCCTGCGCGGCGCGCTCGACCCGGTGCGACTGTTTCAGATCGTGCCGGGCCTCGGACCGCAACTCGCGCAACTCATCCACGACACGCTGCGCGTGGACAATCTGGAAGCGCTGGAAGCGGCGGCCCACGACGGCCGTCTGGAAGCCGTGCCGGGATTCGGCCCCCGCCGGGCGGCCGCGGTGCGCGCCACCCTGGCCAGCCTCTTGGGCCGGAGTCGCTTCATCCGCCAGCGCCCGGCCACGGACGGTCCCGGCGTGGATCTGGTGCTGGACGTGGACCGCGAATACCGGGAACAGGCGGCGGCCGGCCAGCTTCCGGTCATCGCGCCCAAACGGTTCAACCCCGACGCCAGGGCCTGGTTGCCCATCCTGCACACCCAACGCGGCGACTGGCACTTCACCGCCCTGTACTCCAACACCGCCCGCGCCCATGAACTGGATCGAACCCACGACTGGGTGGTAGTGTACGGCTACGACGACCACCACCAGGAAATCCAGTACACGGTGGTGACGGAAACCCGTGGACCGCTGCGCGGCCAACGAGTGATCCGGGGCCGGGAAGCCGCGTGCCGCGCCTTCCACGAACGGCGGGAATCCCCTGCGTGACCGCCGTGCGACTGGACCAGCCAGCGCGAGCGGCATCTCTGGGTGTCAGAGTTAGAAGCTGTACAAAAACTCCGTAGCCCGGATGCAGGCCGTCAGGTCGAAATCCGGGGGGTTCCTGGATTTCGCTCTGCTTCATCCAGGCTACATACTTTTTAATTCAATATGTTGGTTTTTACACAGCCTCTTAGGAGCCGGACCCCGGCGCGCCGATCAGGTTGCGCAGTTCGGCGACCCGGCGGTTGAGCAGTTCCGGATCGCCGCGGGTTTCCACGTTCAGCCGCAGCAGCGGTTCGGTGTTGGAGCAGCGCAGGTTGAACCGCCAGTCGGCAAACTCGACGCTCACCCCGTCGGTGTCGTCCAGGGTCGGTTGCAGGTAGGCATAAGTCGCCAGAATTTTCTGGATTGTGGCCAGCGCATCGTCCACCCGGAAGTTGATCTCGCCGCTGCACGGGAACGCCAGCATGCGCCCGTTCACCAGCGCCGACAACGGTTGGCCGGATTTGCAGAGCCGCTCGGCGACCAACAGCCAGGGAATCATGCCGCTGTCGCAGTAGGCGAAGGCGCGGAAGTAGTGATGGGCGCTCATCTCGCCGCCATACAGCGCATCTTCCTGGCGCATGCGTTCCTTGAGGAAAGCGTGGCCGGTCTTGCTCTGGATCGGGACGCCGCCGGCGGCGTGGACCACGTCCAGCGTGTTCCAGGTCAGCCGCGGATCGTGAATGATCCGGGCCCCTAACTGCTGAATTAACAGCGTTTCCGCCAGCAGGCCGACCACATAATAACCCTCGATGAACCGGCCGGTTTCATCGAAGAAAAAACAGCGGTCGAAATCACCGTCCCAAGCCAACCCCAGATCGGCTCGATGTTCGCGCACCGCTTGCGCGGTGGCGTCCCGGCATTCCGGCAGCAGCGGATTGGGAATGCCATGGGGGAACGTGCCGTCGGGTTCGTGGTGAACCTTGATGAACTGAAAAGGTAAAAATCTTTCCAGGGCGTCGATGATCGGTCCCGCGCCGCCGTTCCCGGCATTGACCACGATCTTCAGCGGCCTGAGCGCGGCGGATTCGAGATAACCCAGCAGGTGATGGATGTAGGCGCGCTTGCTCGGGCGGCGGACAAGCTTTCCGGGACGGACAGCCAGGGTCGGTTCGTCGTCCTGTTCGGCCAAATCCCGGATCTCGAACAAGCCGCTGTCGCCGCTGATCGGCCGGGCCTGTTCGCGCACCAG
>JAWOHQ010000250.1:0-4445 GCA_046485105.1 Candidatus Competibacteraceae bacterium
TGGTGGCTGCATCACAGCCTGGCGGCGCTGGATACGGCGCTGCGACAACGCGGTTCGCGGCTGATCCTTCGCGCGGGCGACAGCCTGACGGTCCTGCGCGATCTGCTGCGGGAAACCGGCGCTGCGGCGGTGTATTGGAACCGGCTTTACGAACCCGCCATCATCGCCCGCGACACCTCGGTCAAAGCCGCGTTGCGCGCGGACGGCGTGACCGCCGAAAGCCATCAGGCGGCGCTGCTGATCGAGCCGTGGACGCTGCGGAAACCGGATGAAACGCCCTATCAGGTCTTCACGCCGTTTTGGAAAGCTGGCCTCCAGCAACTCCCGCCCGCCGCGCCCCTGCCGGTTCCCACCCTCCACAGTCCCGAACGCTGGCCGGAATCGACGCCGTTGACCGCGCTGGACCTGCGCCCTCGCATCCGCTGGGACGAGGGACTGGCCGCCGCCTGGCAACCGGGCGAAGCCGGCGCGCTGGCGCAACTGGACTGGTTCCGCGCCACGGCGCTGACCGGCTACGCGCAGTGGCGCGACTGGCCGGGACGGGATGGCGTGTCGCGCCTGTCGCCCCATCTGCACTGCGGCGAACTCAGTCCCCGGCAAATCTGGGCCGCCGTCGCCGAGACCACGGCCGGCGCGCCGCTGGACGATCGGGGGGCGGCCTCCTTCCTGCGGGAAATCGGCTGGCGGGAATTCGCCCATTACGTGCTCTACCACTGGCCGCACACCCCGGAGCAACCCTTGCAGGAGCGCTTCGCCGCCTACCCGTGGCGGGAAGAGTACGCGGACTTGTTAACCGCCTGGCAGCGCGGCCGGACCGGCTATCCTCTGGTGGACGCCGGGATGCGACAACTGTGGCGAACCGGCTGGCTGCACAACCGGGTGCGAATGTTGGTCGCCTCGTTCCTGATCAAGAACTGCCGCATTCCCTGGCCGGAAGGCGCCCGCTGGTTCTGGGACACGCTGGTGGACGCTGATTTGGCCAACAACACTCTCGGCTGGCAATGGACCGCTGGTTGCGGCACCGACGCCGCGCCTTATTTCCGGATTTTTAACCCGATTCGCCAGGGCGAGCAGTTCGACCCGGACGGCGCCTATGTCCGTCGCTGGGTTCCCGAACTGGCGAACCTGCCGGACGCGTTCGTCCATAAACCCTGGCTTCTGCCGCCTGACGCACAGCGGACGACGGGCTTCACGCCGGGCCTGAGCTACCCGGTCCCGGTGATGGATTTGGCCGCCAGCCGCGCCGCGGCCCTGGCCGGCTTCGAGCGGGTCAAGAACCGCTGATCGTTCCCGGCTCCACTCCGAACCTATCCGGCTGTTTCCGGTCTCTTGCCGGTAGCCTTCCCATCCGGGACCATGGAGCACGCCGAACATGATGTTTCCCAAGACCACGAAGTTTCTGACCGCCACCGTCGGCGCTTTATTGCTGGCCGACGCCGCCTTGCCCGCCTGGGCGCTATCCGTCACCCGTCAGGAAGAAGTTTTCCAGGGCATCGCCCGTAACGAGCGCGGCGAGATCGCTTACATCGAAGAACACCGCATGGTCTATGAGAATGGCCGTCCCCAGCGCAACGAAACCCGTTACCGGGACGCCGACGGCCAGGAAATCGCGGTGCTGACGTCGAATTTCACCGCCAACCCCTACGTGCCGAACTACGCCTTCGAAGATCGCCGCTTCGGCCGCCAGGATGGCACTTTCGTCGACGGCTCCTGGGTCAAGATCTATGGCCGTACCGACCAGAGCGCGCCGGTCCAGCAGGACATGGTGCGGTTGCGAGACGACATGGTCACCGGCCAGGGTTTGCACATGTATCTGCGCGACCATCTGGACGCACTGGCCGAAGGCGACGCCATCCAGCAAGTCCGGTTTCTGGTCCCGCTGGAAGGTCGCGATTTCACTTTCCGCATTCGCCGGCTGGACGCCCCCGCCGAATCGGGTACGGTAGCCTTCGCCATTGAGGCGGACAGTTGGTTCCTGCGCCTGTTCGCCCCGACCCTGGAGGTCCGTTACGACCGGGACAGCCGCCGGCTGCTGTCCTACCAAGGCGCTTCCAACCTGCTCGGCGCGGATCGCGACGTGCAGAACGTCACCATTACCTATCGCTATCCCGATTGAGACGGCGATACGCCAGCGCCAGCAACCCGGCGCCGATCCCGATCATCGGCAACGACAGCAGTTGCCCCATGGTCAGCCAGCCGAACGCCAGATAGCCCAGATGCGCGTCCGGCTGGCGCACGAACTCCACCACCAGCCGGAACCCGCCGTAAGCGAGCGCGAACACTCCCGACACCGCCATGGTCGGGCGCGGCTTGGCGGAAAACAGCCAGACGATAACGAACAGCGCCAGGCCCTCCAGCGCCGCCTGGTACAACTGCGAAGGATGACGCGGCAGATGATCCCCCGCCTGACGGAACACCATCCCCCACGGCCCATCGGTCACCCGACCCCATAGTTCGCCATTGATGAAATTGCCGATGCGCCCGAAGAAAATCCCCGGCGCGATCAGCGGCGCGATGAAATCGGTGGTGACCCAGAAGCCTTGGTGATGCCGGCGGGCGAAAACCAGCATGGCCAACACCACCCCGAGCAACCCACCGTGGAAGGACATGCCGCCTTCCCAGACCCGCAACAGCAGCAGCGGATCTCTCAGGAACCCCTCGAACCCGTAAAACAACACGTAGCCGACCCGGCCGCCCAGAATGACGCCCAGAGCGATATAGAACACCAGGTCGTCCACCTGCGCGGCGGTCCAGCCGGAACCGGGCTGTTTGGCGCGATAGCGACCCAAGGCCCAGCCCGCCAGGAACCCGAGCAGATACATCAGGCCATACCAGCGCACGTGGAGCGGCCCCAGACTGAAAGCTACCGGGTCGAAATCGGGATGGACGAGCATGGCAAACTCCGTGACGGCGGCCGGCGCGGCGAACCCCGCCATCGACCGCCTGGTTGGAAAACGGGCGGAAATTTATCACGGTCGGCATGGGTAACGAGAAATAAGTGGGGGACGTACCCCCAAATCCCCTGCTGGGCAAGCAAAGTCCCGCATCACGCTACGGGAACAGAGACCTCGGGCGCCAACTTCATCCGTTTGGCCCGTCGCGCGAACCCGCGATCATCATTCGCTTTCCGTCATTCCCGCGCCAGCGGGAATCCAGTAACCTACTGAAAAGACTGGATACCCGTTTTCACGGGTATGACGACACCCAGTTGATCAGCGAAAGTCCTGAGACAGTATCCTCATGACCACCCTGCGCACCTCGTCCACGGTGACATTGACCGCAACCTGATTTATGCTCGAGAGAATCCAACGGCGAACAAAAGAAATCAAGCCTTACCAGCGCTTAGCCGTGATCGCGCGGCAGGTTGTGGGGAACCAACGTTCGAGGCGGCAAGCTGCCCCTCGTTTCCATTCCTTTTGGCTCTTACACAAGGATTCTATCGTGAGCAAGAACGCGTCATTCCTGGCTCTGCTATTGATCTCCCTCCTGCTGCCGCTTGGAACGGCGCAGGCCCAGACAGACAAGGAACTGCGCGATCTGCGCAGCGCGGCCCAAAAGGAGCGGCAGGAGCAAACCAAAGCGCGGAATCAGGAACTCTCCGATGCCACGCGCGTGTTCAAGGAGTACGCACGGAATCTCGAACAGGAATATCGAGAGCGGCTGCGCGAACTCGACGTCGAGTTCGAGCTGAGGCAGGTGGAACTCCGGGCCGATCAGGATCGGCGGGTAGCTGCCGCCGAGGCGGAATTCCAGAAGCAGTGGACGGCCATGTTCATACCGACCGGTTCCCAGGATGTGTCGGAACGGCTGAAAACCATGCAGGAGCAGGCACGGGGCTACTCGGATGCGCTTTTCCAGATCAGGAAAGAGGCAGCCGAACGACTCCATCGCGAGAAGATGACGCTGATCGAGAACCAACATGCGTTGCTCGGCGAGATGGACGAAAGAATTGTGACCGAGGCGGAATCGCTCGGGCTGACGGCCGAATACCCTCCGATACTCGCAACCCCGATCGGTGGCGAACTCACCCGGCAGGAAGAGCAATGGAATCAGCGGGCCGAAAAGGAAGCCGAGAGAATTCGGGAGCGCAATGCCGGCACACTCTCGAAGTACGCGAACGGAGAACCCCTGAGGGCATGGGAGCGGGCGAACCTGGAGGAAGATTTCCAGTTGCAGTGGGCGGAGCGGGACGAGCTTCGCGAACCGGATTCACAGCATGCGTTTGTCAACACGATGATGCTTCAGGTCGGACAAGCGGAAGAGGCGAGCCCGCGGTTGTTGATGGACCGATTGGCCGAGTTCAATCCCCAGAAGAATGAAAGCAATCCGCGCAGACATCACAACGCTTTCCGTTGATGCAATCGTCAACGCCGCAAATTCATCGCTTCTAGGCGGCGGAGGCGTCGACGGAGCAATTCATCGTGCAGCCGGGCCTGACCTCGTTC
>JAWOHQ010000324.1:0-5506 GCA_046485105.1 Candidatus Competibacteraceae bacterium
GCGTTATACGGGGTGTTAAATATGCTGCGCCGGTTGCTGGCCGACTACCGGCCGGATTATCTGGCGGTGGTGTTCGACGCGCCCGGCAAGACCTTCCGCCACGAAATGTTCCCGGACTACAAGGCCCACCGGCCGCCGCTGGACCCGCAACTACTCCAGCAAATCGAACCCTTGCACACCTGCGTTCGCGCCCTGGGGTTGCCGTTGCTGCAAATCAGCGGCGTCGAGGCCGACGATGTGATCGGCACGCTGACCCAGCAGGCGACCGCGCGCGGCTTGCCGGTATTGATCGTCAGCGGCGATAAGGACTTGGCGCAGTTGGTGGACGAACGGGTGCGGATGCTGGACACCATGAAGAACGTGGTGACCGACGTGGCCGGGGTGGAACAGAAATTCGGTGTGCCACCGGCCCGGATCGTGGACTGGCTGGCTCTGGTCGGCGACAGTTCCGACAACATCCCCGGCGTGCCCGGCGTGGGACCGGTGACCGCCGCCAAATGGCTGCGCGAGTACGGCTCGCTGGATGCGCTGATCGCCAACGCCGCCGCCGTCTCCGGCAAGATCGGCGACAAACTGCGCGCCGGACTCGAACAACTGCCGTTGTCCCGACAACTGGCGACCCTGGATTTTGCGGTGCCGCTGCCGGTGGCCTTCGAGGATTTGCGCCCCGCTTCGCCCGATACCGCCGCGCTGCGAACGCTGTACGAGCGCTATGAATTCCGTTCCTGGTTGCGGGAAGTGGCGGCGGATAACGCTACTGCGAACTCCCTTTTCTCGCAAGCGGGAGCGGGGTCGGAGGCGAGGGTCGTCGAATCAGCGCCTGACCCCCTCACCCCAGCCCTCTCCCCCATTCATGGGGGAGAGGGGGCTGAATGCTTGCCGCCGACCTATCAAGTCGTGCTCGATCAGGCCGCGCTCGACGCCTGGCTGGAACGCTTGCGTGCGGCGGAGTTGTTCGCCTTCGACACCGAGACCACCAGCCTGAACACCCTGGACGCACAAATTGTCGGCGTGTCCTTCGCGGTGAGTCCGCGCGAAGCGGCCTACTTGCCTCTGGCCCACGACTATCCCGGTGCGCCGGAGCAGTTGAACCGGGAAGAAGTGCTGGAGCAACTGCGCCCGCTCCTGGAAGACCCGACGCGGTCCAAGCTGGGCCAGCATCTCAAATACGATTCGCACGTCCTCGCCAATCACGACGTCGCGTTGCGCGGCATCCGGCACGACACTTTGTTGGAATCCTACGTGTTGGATTCCAACGCCCGCCACGATCTGGATTCGCTGGCGGAACAGCATCTGCGGCTGCGCACGATCCGGTTCGAGGAGGTGGCGGGCAAAGGTGTCAAGCAACTGACGTTCAATCAGGTGGCGCTGGAACAGGCCGGCCCCTACGCCGCCGAGGACGCCGACGTCACCCTGCGCCTGCATCGCTGCCTGTGGCCGCGCCTGGAGCGGGAGCCGGGGCTGCGACGCTTGTATGAAGAGCTGGAAATTCCGCTGATCGACGTGCTGGCGCGGATGGAGCGGATCGGGGTGCGAGTGGACGCGGCGGCGCTACGCCAGCAGAGCGGCGAATTGGCCCAGCGGCTGTGGGAACTGGAGCAACAGGCTTACGACCTGGCCGGCACGACCTTCAATCTCGGTTCGCCCAAGCAATTGCAGGTCATTCTGTTCGAGCGACTGGGCCTACCGGCCGGCAAGAAAACCGCCACCGGGCAGTCGTCCACCGCCGAGGACGTGTTGCAGGAACTGGCCGAGGATTATCCATTGCCCCGCGTGCTGCTGGAACACCGGGGACTGAGCAAACTGAAATCCACCTATACCGACCGCCTGCCCGAACAGATTCACCGACGCACCGGGCGGGTGCATACCTCCTACCAGCAGGCCGTGGCCAGCACCGGCCGGCTGTCGTCGTCGGACCCCAATTTGCAGAATATCCCGATCCGCACCCCGGAAGGGCGACGCATCCGTCAGGCGTTCGTGCCGAAACCCGGCTGGGTGATGCTGGCGGCGGATTATTCGCAAATCGAGTTGCGGATCATGGCGCACTTGTCCGGCGATGAAGGGCTATTGCGGGCGTTCGCCGCGGGCGCCGACGTGCATCGCGCCACCGCCGCCGAAGTGTTCGGCGTGACGCTGGAGGAGGTCAGCGCCGAACAGCGGCGGAGCGCCAAGGCCATCAATTTCGGCTTGATCTACGGCATGTCGGCGTTCGGCCTGGCCCGGCAACTGGGCATCGAGCGCGGCGCGGCTCAGGACTACGTGAATCGCTATTTCGCTCGTTATCCAGGTGTCAAGGCGTACATGGACGACACCCGCCGCCAGGCCGCCGAACGGGGTTACGTGGAAACCGTGTTCGGTCGCCGGCTGTATCTACCGGACATTCGTTCCCGCAACGCCCAGCGCCGCCAGGCGGCGGAACGGGCCGCGATCAACGCACCGATGCAGGGCACCGCCGCCGACATCATCAAGCGGGCGATGCTGGCGGTGGATGGCTGGCTCCGGGAGTCCGGTGTAGCGGCGCGGATGCTGATGCAGGTGCATGACGAACTGGTGTTCGAGGTGGAACCAGCGGTCGTGGAGTTGGCCAGCGCGCGCATTCGCGCGGCGATGGTCGAGGCGGCGGAGCTGCGGGCGCCGCTGGAGGTGGAGATCGGAGTGGGCGCGAATTGGGATGAGGCGCATTGAGGGATTGGCGAAAAGGATAGGAAATCCAACCGCCTATGCAGAAAGTACTCCACCGTCCGGGGGCGCAGTCAATAGGCGTTTCCGATATCCAAAGCTGCTCGAAGAGCTTGGTTAAGTTCAACAAGTTTTGCGGGTAGCAATGAACCCACATAATCTGTTAGGACGGATTTAGGCAGACTCACTAAATCATCACAATGGATGCTGCTATCATGTTTCAAGCCCTGTTCGATTCCAACAAGGACTTGGGTAGAAAGGCCATGATAGGCGCTATAAATAGGCGCACAAATCACCGTAGAAAATTTGGAATCAATCAGCACTTGGCGACTCACCACAACGAAGACTCTGGATCGTCTTGGGTCGCGGGCCGATGGATGCGGAACCCGGTATAAATCGCCGCGTTTCAAGGAATCACCTGATAATCAAGAACATCCTCCGCTTCTTGATTTAATTCATCCGCATAGCGGTTTAAAATTTCAAGTTCACTGTTTGTAGAGTTATGTGTGGCGAAAAAGCAACGGAGAGCTTCTTCTATAAGAGCAGTACGTGCATCCGGCTGAGGTGCCCGCCGATACAACTCGGCGACTAGATCATCTGGAATACTGATAGATGTTTGAGTAGTCATAGAATTCTATCAAGGAAATGTAATACTTGGGAGCGGGCAACCGTAGTCCGCCCCGGTGCAGTGCCCAGTTGCCATGAAAGTATGTGCGGATGAAGGCTAAAGCAACCCCTCGCTCGCCCGAGCGACGATTTTTTCACCTCGGTCGAACGAAGGATAGGAAATCCAACCGCCTATGCAGAAGTACTCCACCGTCCGGGGGCGCAGTCAAGGCTCGATTCAAGCCCCTCCTGACCACTGGAGGGTGATCGGGACGCCGAAATCGTCCCCTGCCGGCGGTCCCCTGCCGGCGGTCCCCTGGCGGAGGCGATCCGTGGCGGGGTGGCCGGCTCGCCGAGGTGCGCCAGGATGGCCCGCACGTCTACCGCCTCGGTGATGAAGGCGATAATTCGCATCTCGCCGCCGCAGATTTCCATCACGGCCCCGCAATCCAGACACCCGGCCAGACCGGGCGGTTGTTCGATCTCCAACACCGCCGCCTCGGTCAGCGTGCCTTGGGTCGCCGCGGTAAACCCGAAGCGCAGCGCCTCAATCTCGATCCCGGCCAGCGCGCCGACCTCCAGCCTGACCAAGCGCACCCGGTGGAAGGATTGGCGGCGGGCGTGGTCCTCGATGACGCGGATCAATTCCAGACACAAGGATAATTCGTGCATGGCGTGAGGAATCAGGGTAGCAAGACGGTGGAGCCGGTGGTCTGGCGCGCTTCCAGGGCGCGATGCGCCTGGGCGGTTTCAGCCAAGGGATAGGTCTGGCCAATGTCGATGTGTACCGCTCCACTTCGCACCACGGCGTAGAGTTCTTCGGCGCTGGCGACCAGATCCTCGCGCCGGGCGGTGTAGTGCATCAGACTGGGCCGGGTCAGGAACAGGGAACCCTTGGCGGCCAGCAACCCCGGCTCGAACGGCGGCACGGGTCCCGAGGCGTTACCGAAGCTGACCATCATCCCCAACGGCCGCAAGCAGTCCAGCGAATCCAGAAACGTGGCCTGGCCGACCGAGTCGTAGACCACCGCCACGCCCTGGCCGTCGGTGATCTCGCGGACCCGCTCGACGATATTTTCGCGGCTGTAGACGATAACGTGGTGGCAACCATGGGCGCGGGCCAGTTCGGCCTTGCGGTCGTCGCCCACCGTTCCGATGACTCGTGCCCCCAAATGCCGCGCCCACTGGCTGGCGATCGATCCGACGCCCCCGGCGGCGGCGTGCAGCAGGATGGCGTCGCCGGGCTGGACCCGATACGTGCGCCGCAGCAGGTAGTGGGCGGTCATGCCTTGTAGCATCATTGCGGCGGCGGTGCGTTCGTCGATATCGCTGGGCAGGGCCACGACCCGGTCGGCGGGCATCAGCCGGACTTCGGCATAGGCCCCAACCGGAGGACTGGCGTAGGCCACCCGGTCGCCGACCTGGAACTCGGTCACGCCCGCGCCGATCGCCTCGACCCGCCCGGCTCCTTCCATGCCGAGGGTCCAGGGCAGCGCCGGCAGCGGATAGAGCCCGGTGCGGTGATAGACATCAATGTAGTTGAGCCCGACGGCGGCATGGCGTACCCGGATCTGGCCGGGACCCGGATCGCCGACCTCGACGTCTTCCCAGCGCAGCGTTTCGGGACCTCCGTATTCGTGAATGCGAATGGCTTTAGGCATGACATTCTCCTCGAACGGGGGGGTGGGGATTTCCCAAAGTTTAGGCGAGCATTGAGACGTTATCACGAGCGGCGTCCCACCGGCCTGAACCCGCACGGGAGTTGAATAATATCCGGCGCGGGTTATCGAATGCGCGCGCGATCTGTCGCGGATCGTGCAGGCGCCCGCGCCGTAACTCCTTATCGAACAGGGTGTTGGGCAGGGTTGGCGTTGCGCCTCGGTCTGAATCTGTTGAGTCGGTGGCGGATTCGTTGCCGCCGCCGGTTTATTTACCTTCCCCTGATGACAAGGGGGGTTGGGCCACCGCTATCGGCCGCGATCCGGAAGGGCGTCGGGGTCCGACTCCGGGTCGGAGGCGGGTTCGGTGGCATCGTCCGCGGGCGGCGGGTCCGGACGTCGCTCCCGATACCAGCAGGAATAACACAGCCGCAGGCCGTTTTCATGCAGAAAACCGGCCGGCGGTCCGAATTGCCCGCAAGCGTCACAAATCAAATAGCTACTGACCATCATCGCCTCCTGATCCCTTCCTCGACGCCCGCATTATTATTCTCCAGGGCCGC
>JAWOHQ010000406.1:0-7033 GCA_046485105.1 Candidatus Competibacteraceae bacterium
GCAATGACCCTGGCTTAAGAAATTCAACATTTTGACCTTAAACAAGCTAATTAGAAGGAATAGCGGAGAGCAATTGATATATTATGGCTATTGTACTCGGCTTCGGGGGCTTCAAAATCGGGAGCATCAGTTGCACCTGACCGAGATCGATCTGACCGGCTTCGACAGCCGGTGCCATGTCCTGCCGCCCTTGCGCGGCTCGCGCGACCGGGACGCTTTGCGGGCCGGTTTGGCCAGCGGGGTGCTGGGCGCGCTCTGCTCCGACCATCAGCCGCACGAGCCGGACGCCAAGCAGGCGCCGTTCGGCGATACCGAACCGGGGATCTCCGGGCTGGATACGCTGCTGGCCCTGAGTCTGCGGCTGGCGTTGGACGAGTTACTGCCGCTGCCGGCCGTGATCGAGCGGCTCACCTGGGGACCGGCGCGGATTCTGGGACTGGACAGCGGTCATCTCGGCGTGGGCGCACCGGCCGATATTTGCGTCTTCGACCCGGAGGCCGACTGGCGGGTGGAACCCGACTGCCTGCGCAGTCGGAGTCGGAACAGCCCGTTTCTGGGATGGGAGTTGTCCGGGCGGGTGACGCATACGCTGTTGGCGGGGCGGGTGATTCATGAAGCGTGAGGATCGGCGGCGCGCTACGGCAACAGGTCGGCCACGGCGATGGCGTGATCGGGACTTGCCAGCGGCCCGACTGTCTCCCCGTGGCTCAGGACCGTCCGAGATTGATACTGATTCCCTTGTGGAGTTCGATACGCTTCGAGGCACTGGTCCTGGAGATTGACCACCCAGTACTCGGGAATACCGTTACGGGCGTACACCGCTTGCTTGGTCTTCCGATCCAGGGCCAGCGAGGCATCGGCGACTTCGACGACGAGTACGGCGGTGGTCGGATGAGCCAGGGTGTAATCCCGCGCCTTGCCCGAAACCACGGCCACGTCGGGTTCCGGCTCGGAGGTATCGTCGAGCGCCAGGGGCATCTGCACGCGCACATCGTGGCCAGACGGGAACGCGGCTCGCAGCGCCTCCTCGACCAACCGCGTGGCGACGGCATGAAAGCTCTTTTGCGGCGACATATCGACGATCACTCCATCAAGCAGCTCCACACGTTCTTCTGGCTGAAAAATATCGTGCAGCGCCATGTCTTCATATTGTTGCCGGGTCCAGCGGTGAACCGGCGCCAGGATTGCGTTCATTGCCTGTCTCCAACACATCAGCAAAGTTAAATTTGCGCCTATTTCAAAAGCTGACGCACCCGGTAAAGGCATTCCGAGCCGATGATCCCGGGCTGCCCGGCCAGACGCGCGCCACTTCTCACATCTGCTGCTTGAACGAAGCCTTGTTCTGCGCGTAGGTGATAGCTTCCTCGCGGGCGACCAGGCCCTTCTTGACCATTTCCAGCAACGCCTGATCGAGCGTCTGCATCCCGGCGGACGCGCCGGTCTGAATGGAGGAATACATCTGCGCCACCTTGTCCTCGCGGATCAGGTTGCGGATGGCGGGAATGCCGACCATGATCTCATGCACCGCCATTCGACCGCCGCCCTTCTTCTTAAGCAGAGCCTGCGAGATAACCGCGCGCAGCGATTCGGACAGCATCGATCGGACCATGGGTTTTTCGCCGGCTGGAAACACGTCGATGATGCGGTCGATGGTCTTGGGCGCGGAGCTGGTGTGCAGGGTGCCGAACACCAGATGCCCGGTCTCGGAGGCGGTTAGCGCCAGACTGATGGTCTCTCGGTCGCGCATCTCACCCACCAGGATGATGTCCGGGTCCTCGCGCAGCGCCGAGCGCAAGGCTTCGTTGAACCCCAGCGTATCGCGATGTACCTCGCGCTGGTTGATCAAACAGCGCTGGCTTTGATGAACGAACTCGATCGGGTCCTCGATCGTGAGAATGTGACCATACTCGTTCTTGTTAATATGGTCGATCATCGCCGCCAAGGTCGTGGATTTGCCCGAGCCGGTCGGGCCGGTCACCAGGATGAGCCCGCGCGGTACGGCGATGAGTTCCCGAAATACCGGTGGACAGCCGAGTTCGTCCAGGCTCTTGATCACGGTGGGAATGGTGCGGAAGACGCCCGCCGCGCCCCGATCCTGATTGAAGGCATTGACCCGGAAGCGGGCCAGCTTGGGAATTTCGAATGAAAAGTCGCACTCCAGGAATTCATCATAATCCTTGCGCTGTTTATCGTTCATGATGTCGTAGATCAGTCCATGCACCTGCTTGTGCTCGAGCGGCGGCACATTGATGCGGCGGACGTCGCCATCCACCCGGATCATCGGCGGCAGGCCAGCCGACAAGTGCAGGTCCGAGGCATTGTTCTGCACGGAAAAGGTCAATAATTCGTCGAGATTCATGGCGGCTACTCCCGCAAGGGCGATCGAGGGACGATCCGGCGGGCCATCCCGTCGGATCGGTTTTCCGGTTAGTATATAACGCAAAATTGGCAGGGTTGCCTGTTCGCCGAGGGAATTCCGTCATGACAACCGCCGACTTCACCGCCCGCCGCCAAGCCGTACTGGCCCGTATCCGCGCCGCCGAGCAACGCTTTCAGCGCCCGGTGGGGTCGGTTGCGCTGCTGGCGGTCGGCAAGACCCAACCGGCGACGGCGATTGCGGCGATGGCCGCCGCCGGCCAGACGTGCTTCGGGGAAAACTATCTGCAGGAAGCCGCGGCCAAGATGGATGAGTTGCAAGACCTGAGTCTGGAATGGCATTTCATCGGTCCGATTCAAGCCAACAAAACGCGCGGCATCGCCGAACGCTTCGCCTGGGTCCACACCGTGGACCGACTGAAAACCGCCGAGCGGCTGAGCGCGCAGCGACCCGCGCGCCTGCCGCCCCTGAATGTCTGCCTGCAAGTCAACATCGACCGGGAACCGACCAAGCACGGATTCGATGAGGCGGAGATCGTCGCGGTCGCCCCAGCGGTCGCGGCGTTGCCGCGCCTGCGGCTGCGCGGCCTGATGGCGGTTCCCGCGCCGGCGGCGACTTTCGCCGAGCAGCGGCACCCGCTGGCCCGGCTGCGGGAATTACAGGAACGTCTGAGCGCGGCGGGGCTGGCGCTGGACACCTTGTCCATGGGCATGTCCGATGACCTGGAAGCCGCCATCGCCGAAGGCGCGACCCTGGTCCGGATCGGTACCGCGCTGTTCGGCCCCCGCGTTTGATGAGCGGCTTTGCGGTATGCTAATAATGAATGCCCGTCAACATGCTGAGTCCGAATCCAACCTTGCGGCGGCGCCCCGAGAAAACCTAATGCCTTTGCTCAGTTCGCCCCCTGTGTTCGTCGCGTGCGTCGGATTGACCGGCCTTTTGTTAATCGCGCCGCCGTCATGGGGAGCGGATGACCTTTACCTGAGCGAGATCGAAGAGGGAGCCAAGCGACAGGCCGCCACCCTGATTACCAGTCCGACCGCGCCGACCTCGGCGACCGCGCCCGGCCCAGCGATCGACCGGCTGGCGCCGGGGTTGGATACGGCGGCTTTCGAGCGGGCCTTGCGCGCTGACCTGCCCGGAACCTATGTCCTGTATCAGCGACTGGATCCCACCCGCCAACGGCAGGTATATGAGGCCTATCGGAGTGACAACCGCCTGACCAACATCAGTGCGCAGGTCGCCCGACTGAGCGGCGGCAGACCATAATACCCATGCTGGGCGCCACACGAAGCGGCGCCCCTGATTCCATGCAAATGCGACGGATGTCCTTTGCGACACTGAGGTGCAGATGAAACAAATCCCGATAGCCTTCATCGGCGGCGGCAACATGGCCCGCAGCCTGATCGGCGGTCTACTGGCTGGAGACGGTGAGCCGGACCGCATCTGGGTCGCGGAACCCGACGCCGGTCAGCGGGAGTTCCTGCGCGGCCGGTTTGGCGTCCATACCGAAGCCAACAATGAAGAAATCGCCGCCCGGGCCGAAGTGGTGGTGCTGGCGGTCAAACCACAGATCCTGCGCGAAGTAGCCCTGAACCTGGCTCCGGTCGTGCAGGCGCGCCAGCCCCTGGTGGTTTCCATCGCCGCCGGCGTGCGCGAATCGGATCTGCGCGCCTGGCTGGGTGGCGGAGCGCTGGCCCTGGTGCGGACTATGCCCAACACCCCGGCCCTGGTCGGCAGCGCCGCCAGCGCCCTGTTTGCCAACCCCTTCGTGACCGAGGAAGGCCGGCAACGGGCGGAGTCGCTGCTGCGGACGGTCGGGGTGACGGTTTGGGTGGACAATGAGGACCTGTTGGACACGGTCACCGCGCTGTCCGGCAGCGGACCGGCCTATTTTTTCCTGCTGATGGAGGCGTTGGAACAGGCGGCCACGGCCGCGGGGCTGGATGCGGAAACCGCCCGGCTGCTGACCTTGCAGACCGCGTTCGGCGCGGCCAAGATGGCCCTGGAAAGCGTGGATAGCCCGGCGACCTTGCGGGTTCGGGTCACCTCGCCGGGAGGCACGACCGAGCAGGCGCTGGCGGTCCTCCATGAGGGGGCGCTGAATACCCTGATCGCCAAAGCGCTGGAGGCCGCCCGCCAGCGTTCCCGGGATCTGGGTGAATTACTGGGAGGCCAGTCATGACCGCCGTGTTGTTTCTAATCCAGGCCACCTTTGGTTTCTATATCCTGGCGGTCATGCTGCGCTTTCTGCTGCAATGCGTGCGCGCTGATTTTTACAATCCTCTGGTGCAGTTTTTGGTCCGCATCACCGATCCGCCGCTGCGACCACTGCGGCGGATCGTGCCCAGTTACCGGGGTGTGGAACTGGCGGCCATCGTCCTGGCGTTCGTTCTGCAAGGGTTCGAAGCGTGGCTGGTGATGACGCTGCTCGGCCAGTACGCCAGCGTCGGCAGCCTGTTGGTACTCACTGTGGGCGAGTTGCTCAAGCTGCTGATCAATATTTATCTCTGGGGAGTGGTGATCCAGGCGGTGTTAAGCTGGATCAATCCCGATCCCCGCCATCCGATCATCCGCTTGTTGGCGCAGTTGACCGCGCCGGTCCTGCGACCGGCGCGGCGGCTGGTTCCGCCGATTTCGGGCGTGGATTTGTCGCCGATCCTGGTGGTGGTGACGCTGATCTTCATCAGCCTGCTGTTGCAGGATTTTCTGGGGTCATGGGCGGGCCTGCGCTGATTGGAACGCCAGATGACGCTGGCTATCGTTGGGATGGCGCGGATTTGCTCCTGCGGATTCGCGCGCAACCGCGCGCCCGCCGCGATGAATGGCTCGGCCTGGCGGACGGCCAATTTCGCATCCGCCTCGCCACGCCGCCGGTGGACGGCCGGGCCAATAGCCATCTGCGGGAATTCCTGGCAGGGTTGTGCGGAGTCGCGAAAAGCCGGGTGACGCTGGTGGCGGGCGAAACCGGCCGCGATAAGTGGTTGCGGATCGTCGCGCCGCAACGGTTGCCGCCGGGAATCGCACCGCGGGCGTCTTTCCCGGTTGTCGCCCAATCCGGGGCCGATTAGACTTTCACTCCTTCATGTCGCCCTCTCCCCAGGAACACCCGACGGTCAGGAACCCATGCCGTACAACTTTCCCCCGGATTCAGTCGGTCTGGTCGCGCCCCAGACCTTGCGTTTCGAACAACCCCTGGCGCTGGACTGCGGCCGGTCGCTGGCGCAATACGAGATCGTGTTCGAAACCTACGGGACGCTGAACGCCGACCACAGCAACGCGGTGCTGGTCTGTCACGCATTGTCGGGCGACCATCATGTCGCCGGCCATTACGAAGAAGAAGATCCGAGCAAGCCGGGTTGGTGGGACAACTGCATCGGCCCCGGCAAGCCGCTCGACACCCGCGAATTCTTCGTGGTGTGCTGCAACAACCTGGGCGGTTGCCGGGGCTCCACCGGCCCGACCGCGATCAACCCGGACAACCGCAAACCCTACGGCCCAGACTTTCCCATCGTGACCGTCAAGGACTGGGTGCGCAGCCAGGCGCGGCTGGCCGACCGGCTCGGCATCCGGCAATGGGCGGCGGTGATCGGCGGCAGCCTCGGCGGCATGCAGGCCATGCAGTGGGCCATCACCTTTCCCGAGCGGGTGCGCCATGTGCTGGTGATCGCCGCTGCATCGCGCCTGTCGGCCCAGAACATCGCCTTCAACGAAGTCGCCCGCCAGGCGATCCTGTCCGATCCGGACTTTCATCACGGCCATTACTACGAATTCGGCGTGGTCCCCCGCCGCGGGCTGATGCTGGCGCGGATGCTCGGCCACATCACCTATCTGTCCGAGGAGGGTATGCGCGCCAAGTTCGGCCGCGAACTGCGCGAAGGTCGGATGAACTTCAACTTCAACTTCGAGACCGAATTTCAGGTGGAAAGCTACCTGCGCCATCAAGGTCACGCCTTTGTGGACCGCTTCGACGCCAATACCTATCTGCTGATTACCAAGACGCTGGATTATTTCGATCCGGCGGCGGATTTCGATCAAGACCTGGCGGTGGCTTTTCACCGGGCGCAGGCGCGGTTTTTGGTGATCTCCTTCACCAGCGACTGGCGGTTTTCGCCGGCCCGCTCGCGGGAAATCGTGCGGGCGCTGGTGGAGGCCGGACGCGAGGTCAGCTATGCCGAAATCCCCTCGGCGTTCGGCCACGACGCCTTTCTGATGCCGATCCCGCTGTATCACGAGGTGCTGCGCGGCTATCTGACACGGATCGTTCGGGAGTTTGCCGCGGGGAACGCCCATGCGGCCTGAACTGGAACTGATCAGCGAGTGGATTCGCCCTGGCGCGCGGGTGCTGGATTTAGGCTGTGGCGACGGCGCACTGTTGGCCTATCTGGGCGCGCAGCGTCAGGTCACCGGTTACGGTCTGGAAATCGACCCCGCCAATCTGGTCCAATGTATTCAGACTGGCGTGAACGTCATCCACGCCGATTTGGAGGCGGGCCTGGCGGATTTCGGCGACAGCAGTTTCGATTACGTGATCATGACCCAGACCTTGCAGGCGGTACGGCGCACCGAGGCGTTGCTGGACGAGATGCTGCGGGTGGGCCGGCAAGGGATCGTGACCTTTCCGAATTTCGGGTTCTGGCGCTGCCGGGCGCAGAT
>JAWOHQ010000074.1:0-3428 GCA_046485105.1 Candidatus Competibacteraceae bacterium
CAGCTTCCATTTCGCTAACAGGGCCTCGGCTTCCCGTCGGTCGGCAGTTTGAGTACTGCGGCGAGTTCGCGCGCCGCTTGCATCGGTGTAGCTGGCCCACCAGTACGGGGAATCCCCGCGTCGGTAGAGGCCGTCTTGGTCTTTTCGATTGGGCATGGTCCGGTTCCTCGCGCCGGCCGCCCCACGCTCGGTCGAGCATAGGTCACGGTCTGGCGGTTTGCAATCCAGTCGGCGACGGCGCCACTCGGGACCAGGAGGCGCGCGCCGACGCGCACGGTGGGCAGTTCCCCGCGCTCGATCAGCCGGCGCACGGTGTGCGGGGGCTGATGCCGCCGAGCTGGCGAGCGGCTTCCTGGAGGCTCCACAGCAGGGCTTCAGGCATCGAACAGTTCTCCCAGGGCTTTTCCGCGGCGCCGGGTCTGGCGGGCCTTCCTCTGGTTGTGGTCGGCGTCGTGCGCCAGGTGGCACCGTTGACACAGGGCCGCGAGGTTGGCGGGATCGTTGTTCTCTGGCGCTTGATCCAGGTGAGCGATGGTGAGTACGACGCGCGTTGCCCGCCGGTCGTCGTCCGACCATTCATCGGCGGTCGCCGGGTCGCACGTCCATGGGTCCCAGCCGGGTAGGCGCCACGATTTGTTGGGCACTCCGCAGAATTCGCAACAGTCGCCGGCGCGGGTCAGGATCGCCGCGCGGATTTCCCGCCAGTTCGCGGGATACCGCGCTTTATTTTCAGGCTTAATCGGCATCCCTGAGGTCCTGTTCCAGCATCTTGATTTCTTCCAGGGAGATACCGGCCTTCAGCATTTTTTCCTGGATCTTTTCTCGGCGCTTCCGCCGCCCTTCGTTCTGGTCGTCTTCCATGGTTGGGTAGATGATCTGCGCCGGGGCGTACCACATGCCGTCGATCTTGAAGGCTCTTTGCTTTTTCACCTGCCCGTTAGCCCCGCAAGTAAGATCACTACCGTCACTGGACGGAATACGGTGTCAATCTGGTCGTGGTCCGTCGCTGCCGAAGCGGGGCGCGGCCAACTTGCAATAAGGGGGGAGGCCGTGCATCAGACTATTCGCGAACTCCTGGCTGATCGGCCACGAACGGTCGAGTCGGTGGCGCCGTCGGAGACGGTCGCTGCGGCTGTCGCGCGGATGAAGGAGAAGAACATCGGATCGCTTATCGTAAAGGAGGGCGAGTCCGTGGTTGGCATCCTTACCGAGCGGGACCTCCTGGTTCGCGTGCTGGCCGCCGGCCGGCCGCTGTCGCTGCCGGTCGCCGAGGTGATGACGAGTGGGCCTTTCTGCCTCTCCCCCGAAACGACGGTCGGCCAAGCGATGAGCGTCGTCACCGATGTGCGGATCCGCCATCTGCCGGTGGTCGAGGAGAACCGGCTGGTGGGCATGGTCTCGATCCGTGATCTCGGGGACTGGTTGGTGGCGAACTTTCAGGAGGAGCGGGAACGGCTGGCCATGGCGGCGCGCCTCCGCCAGGGCTTCTAGGCCCGTTTCCCACGGGCCGTCGCCGGGCATCGCGCCCAGCGGTTTTGCTTGCCGAGCAGCGCAAAAGGGAGGATGGCTATGTACGTGACGATCGCGAGCGTTCTCGACGAAAAGGGCAACGAGACCGTGCAGACCGTCGACGCCGATATCACGGTGGCGCGGGTCGCCTCGATGATGGCGACGCAGGGGATCGGGGCGGTGCCGGTGATGGTCGACGGCAGGCTCGCCGGGATCTTCACGGAGCGGGATGCGCTGATGCGCGTTCTGGGACGTGATCTCGACCCCACCGCCACGCCGATGGGCGCCGTGATGACCAAGGACCCTGTGACCGCGAGCCCCGCCACTTCGGTGGAGGCCGCATTGACCTTGATGAGCCAGCACCGCTGCCGTCATTTGCCGGTGGTCGGCGCGGACGGTGCTCTTGTGGGCTTGGTTTCCGTGGGCGACCTCACCGTGGCGCACCTCCGTGCCTACCAGCAGGTGGATGTGATGGCCGCCGGCGTGCGCCGCTTGCTGCCGCATGGCCGCTTCACCGGCATCGTCGATCTCACCCGCCTCGTGGTCAGTTCCCTGCGTCGCGTCCGGCGAACGTAACCGGGAGGGGGTGGCCGCGCGAGGGCGACACCCCGGCACCCGGCGGCAGCCGAGGCTTATCCTCGGTCCCACGCCCTCCCGCATGAATGACCCGCATCGACGGAGATACCCGCATCATCGCCGGCCCTCCCAGTGGGTAGGAAAAGAGAGGATCCGCGCGGGCTCCGCTTTACGGATGAGCCGCACCGGGAGTTGCCCGTACACGAGCAGTGCGGTCGGTTGCAGTTGTTGAACCAGCGCGCGAAACCCCGCATAGAACAGGCGATGGGTCACCGGGTCCCGTAGATCGGGAACCGCCAGCGCCAGAACCTGGCCGGTGGGATTCCCCGCGAACGCCCAATAGTAGCTGTCCTCGGTAGACCAGTTCGCGGATGGAATAACCTGGATGCCGTGTACCTGCCAGTAGCGGCCTATCCACTGGCTCCGGTAGTGGTTCCACTGCTGGGCCACGGTGGGCCAGTTGGCGTACAAGCTGAAATCCGGGGTTAGGGCGGCGGCGAACCGTTTCACCCTATGTAGCCCTGTCACCGGGCGCGTCCAGACGCTCTCGAACCGGTAGTCGTCGATGAAGAAGTGGCAGACGGCGTTCTCCAGCCGGGCCGGGTCGCGCTCGGTGGTGTGGTACGGCAGTAGTTCGTGATCATCCAGGTCTTGTATAACAAAATCCTGGGGGAGTAAGTCGGGGAATCCCAGCGGATGGCTGCATGGAAGCGAATAGCGGTGCAGGTGCAGGGTATCGAAGCCCCCCGGTCGGGTTCGCCAGTTGCGGGACGTGCGAGTCATGACGGCGTCATCCCAGGGAATCCAGGTCGGCCATGATCCGAGCGATCACGGCGAACCGCTGCGGGGCGATCGCGAACAAGGTCGCCGGATTCAGCAGGTACAGCATGACGCTCTGCGCGAAGTCGGCGGCCGGGGTGGTCGCCGCCGCTGGATTGATCGGCGCTTCGCCGGTCAGCAGGGCGGCGCGGTACAGGCTGAACATGGGCGGGGTGAGATTTCCCCATAACCGCCACGCCAGCCGCTCGGCGGTGAGGTCCTCCAACCAGATCGCCGGGGGATCCTCCACGGGATCGGCGCTGATGATGAAGTGAACCGCCCCGGCTTTCTCGGAGGCTCCAACCTTTGAGAGGATGGAGCCATGAAGACATCAACCAACTTTTCCCCGGAAATTCGAGAGCGAGCGGTTCGCTTGGTGCGGGAGCATCAACACGAATATGAATCGGAATGGGCGACGATTTGTTCCATCGCGACCAAGATCGGCTGCACGGCGGAGACGCTCCGGCGCTGGGTACGGCAACCTGAAAAGGATAGCGGCGCGCGCGCGGGGGTGACCACCGTCG
>JAWOHQ010000101.1:0-12229 GCA_046485105.1 Candidatus Competibacteraceae bacterium
GTCAAGAAAACCGAAGTCGCCGGCATGGCCCAGCGCGGCGGCGTGGTGTCCTCGCACGTTCGCTTTGGTCCCAAGGTCTACTCGCCGCAGATCGACCCCGGCGAGGCCGACTTCCTGATCGGCTTCGAAGCCGCCGAAGCCCTGCGCTGGGTCAGCCACCTGCGCCCGACCGGCGTGGCCATGGTCAACACGCTCCGCCTGACCCCGCCGATCGTGTCGGCGGGTCTGTACGACTACCCCACCGACCCCATCGGCGCGCTGGCGGCGGCCGGCATTGAGGTTCACGCCTTCGACGCCGGCGCCATCGCCGAGGAACTCGGCAATCCCAAGCTGGTGAACACCATCATGCTGGGCGCCATCAGCGATTACCTGCCCTTCCCCGCAGAGGCGCTGGAGGAGTGCATTGTCGAGGGCTTCCGCGCCTACAAACCCAAGCTGGCCCAGATCAATGCCCGGGCGTTCGCGGCAGGCCGGGCGGCAGGTCATGGGAGTGGCTAGCGGCGACCCCCATTCATCCTTCATCCTTCATCCTTGGGAGAAAATCAATGAACGCTAGATTGCGCAACACCCTGCTGGCCTTATGCTTGCTGGCGGGCCTCAACTTGGCTCACGCCACCGACCCGATCAAGATCGGCTCGTTTCTGACCGTCACCGGCCCCGCTTCTTTCCTGGGTGACCCCGAACTGCGGACCCTGCAAATGGTGGTGGAGGAGATCAACGCCCAGGGCGGCGTGTTGGGTCGCCCGGTGCAACTCATCCACTACGACACCAGCGGCAACGCCCGCGACGCGTTGAATTATGTCAAGCGTCTGATTCGCAGCGATAAAGTCGATATCATTGTCGGCGGCACCACCTCGGGCGACACCCTGGCGGTGATTCCGGAAGTGGAAAAGGAAGGCATGCCGCTGATTTCGCTGGCGGGCGCGATCGAGATTATCGAACCCGTAAAAAAATGGGTGTTCAAGGTCGCTCACACCGACCGTATGGCCGTCGCCAAGATCTACGAGGATCTGCGCGCGCGCGGCTTGACCAAGGTCGCGCTCATCACCGGCGACGGCGGCTTCGACAAATCCGGCCGCGAGCAACTGCGCCAACTGGCGCCCGAGTACGGGATTCAGATCGTCGCCGATGAATCCTACGGCAACAAGGACACCGACATGACCACCCAGTTGACCAAGATCCGCGCTTCGGACGCGCAGGCGCTGATCAACTTCGGCTTCGGCCAAGCGCCGGCGATCGTGACTCGCAACGTCAAGCAACTGGGCATCGACCTGCCGCTCTATCAATCCCACGGCGTCGCCTCCAAGACCTTTATCGACTTGGCGGGTCCCGCCGCCGAGGGCGTGCGCCTGCCGGCCGCGGCGCTGGTGGTCGCCGAGCAACTTCCCGACACCGATCCGCAAAAACCGGTGTTGTTGGCCTATAAAAATCAGTACGAGGCCAAGCACGGGTCGGTGTCGACCTTCGGCGGCCATGCCTACGACGGCATCATGATCGCCCTGGCCGCCATCGAGCGGGCCGGTGGAACCGACAAGGCCAAAGTGCGCGATGAAATCGAGAAGACCCAAGGGTTCATCGGCGCCTCCGGCATGTTCGCCATGAGTCCCGAAGACCACATGGGCCTTAACCTGGACGCCTTTAAGATGGTCGAGGTGCGCGATGGCGCTTGGACGCTGGTGGAAAATGCGGACTAACTCCCACCCGAGCGGCGTGACCGTGAGAATGGACAGCCGTGGCATGACTCGCTGTCACCGCACCGCCGGACCGGCAGTTTAGAAAGATGCTCGAACAGCTTTTCCAGTTCCTGGTCACCGGGGTCACGGTCGGCTCGCTCTACGCCCTGGTGGGCTTGGGCTTCGCCCTGATCTACAACGCCTCCGACGTCGTGAACTTCGCCCAGGGCGAGTTTGTGATGCTGGGGGCCATGACCGCCATTTCGCTGGTGGCCGCCGGTTTTCCGCTGCCGCTGGCCGCCGTCGTGGCCATCCTGATCACCATCGGGGTCGGGCTGGCCCTGGAGCGGTTCGCCATCGAACCCTCCCTGGACGCGTCGGTGGTGACCACGATCATCATCACCATCGGCGCGGCGATTGTCCTGCGCGGCGTGGCGCTGCTGATCTGGGGCAAGGATTTCCACGCCCTCCCCGCCTTCTCCGGGGATACTCCCATCCACTTGGGCGGCGCGACTCTGCTGCCGCAAAGCCTGTGGGTTATGGGCGCTGCCGTGCTGCTGGTCGGGCTGGTCCGCGCCTTCCTCAATCGCACCCTGCTCGGCAAGGCGCTGCTCGCCTGCTCTTTCAACCGCGCCGCCGCGCAACTGGTCGGCATCAACGTCCGAGTGATGCTGCGGCTGGCCTACGGACTGTCCGCCGGCCTGGGGGCGATCACGGGCATCCTGATCGCGCCCATCACCTTCAGTTCTTACGAGGCCGGAATCATGCTGGGATTGAAGGGCTTCTGCGCCGCCATCATCGGCGGTTTCGGCAACCCGATGGGCGCGGTGGCCGGCGGTCTGTTGCTGGGAGTGCTGGAGGCGCTCGGCGCGGGGCTGATCTCGTCCGGCTACAAGGACGCCATCGTCTTTGTGTTCGTGCTGATGGTGCTGTTCTTCGAGCCGACCGGCCTGTTCGGCCACAAATCCGCGGATCGGGTCTGAACGATGCGCCTGGCGGGATTGGCGGTTTTCGCGGTCGGCGCGGCGCTGTTGCCCGTGCTGTTCCCCGACAATTACTTCGTCCTCGTGGTCGGCGTGTCGGTCGGTCTGTACGTGATCCTCGCGGTCGGCCTCAACCTGCTGATGGGCTATGCCGGGCAGATTTCCCTGGGCCACGCCGCCTTCTTTGGCATGGGGGCCTACGCCTCCGCGATTCTGACCACCCGCTTTGCCTGGCCCTCGCTGCTGGCGATGCTGGCGGGGCTCGCGGTCGCCGGTCTTGTCGCCTGGGTGCTGGCCCGGCCGATCCTGCGCCTGCGCGGTCACTACCTGGCGATGGCGACGCTGGGCTTTGGCATCGTCGTGCATGTGCTCATGGTCCAGTCCGTGGCCTGGACCGGCGGACCGGATGGGATGGGTTCCATTCCCCCGCTGAATCTCCTGGGCTGGTCGGTCGACACCGACCAACGCTGGTACGGGGTGGTCGCCGTCGCCATGCTGCTGGCGATCTGGCTGTCGCTCAACATCGTGGATTCCCGGATCGGGCGCGCCCTGCGCGCGGTGCGCGGTTCCGAGTTCGCCGCGCAGACGCTCGGCGTCGACACCACCCGCGCCAAAACTCAGGTGTTCGTGGTCTCCGCCCTGTTCGCCGCGTTTGCTGGCAGCCTGTTCGCCCACCAGCAAGCGTTCGTCAGCCCCGACTCGTTCAGCCTGTTGGTCTCGGTCGAGTTGGTCACCATGGTGGTGCTCGGCGGCATGGCCTCGACCTTCGGAGCCGCGTTCGGCGCCATCACCCTGACCGTGCTGCATGAAAGCCTGGTGGTGTTCGAGGACTACGAAATGCTGATTCACGGCGCGCTGCTGATGGCCGTGATGATTTTCCTGCCGCAAGGCTTGTTCGTGGGTCTGAGTCAGGGGGCGCGGCGCGCGTGGCGCGCCATCCGCTTCAAGGGGATAAGTGAGTGACAGACCGACCGGATTCGCTGCGGTCCTCCCCTACCCGGCCTCATCCCCTCCTCACGGTCGAGGTTCTGGAACAGAGTTTTGGCGGGGTCATGGCCCTGGCCGGCGTCAGCTTTCAGGTGCCGCCGGGCCTGATTTACGCGGTGATCGGTCCCAACGGCGCTGGCAAGACCACCCTGTTCAACGCCCTGTGCGGTTTCTACCAACCCGCCGCCGGCTCCATCCGCTTCGACGATCAGGAACTGCTCGGCCTGCCGCCACACCGGGTCGCCGCCCGCGGCATCGCCCGCACCTTCCAGAACCTGCAACTGTTCTTCAACATGACGGTCCTGGAAAACGTCATGGTCGGCGGTCACCTGCGCACCCGCACTGGCCTGTTGAGCGCCGCGCTGCGCCTGCCCTGGGTGCGGCGCGAGGAACGGCAATTACAGGAGTGGGCGCGCGAGGCGCTGGAACTGTGCGAACTCGGGGACCGGGCCGAACAACCGGCCGGCGCCCTGCCTTACGGTTTGATGAAACGGGTCGAAATCGCCCGCTCCCTGATCGCGCAACCGCGTCTGCTGCTGCTCGATGAACCGGCGGCCGGCCTCAACGACACGGAAACCCTGGCACTACGCGACCTGATCGCCCGCATCCGCGCCTCGGGCGTGACCATCCTGCTCGTCGAACACCACATGCCGCTGGTGATGAGCGTGTCCGACCGCCTGCTGGTGCTCGATTACGGCAGCGTGCTGGCCGAAGGCGCCCCAGCCGAGATTCAGGCCGACCCGCGGGTGGTCGCCGCCTATCTGGGTGGTGAGGTAAAATACGCAATCTGAGTTTGAGTTCCCTCGCCCCGCTCGCGCCACGCTCTCCAGAGTCGACCATCCATGCCCCAACCATTGCTGGAAGTGACGGGTCTCAGCAGCCAGTACGGACCCGTCCAGGCCATTCACGCCGTGGAGTTAACCGTTTATGCCGGCGAACTGGTCGCGCTGGTCGGCGGCAACGGCGCCGGCAAGACCACCCTGCTCCACACGCTGTCCGGACTGCACCCCGCCAGTCGCGGCCGCATCCAGTTCGACGGCCGCGACGTGACCCGCTGGCCCCCGCACCGCATCGTCGCCGCCGGGGTTTGCCAGGTGCCCGAAGGGCGGCAGGTGTTCGCCCCGCTCAGCGTCGAGGACAACCTGCGCCTCGGAGCCTACCGCCAGCACCGCGACCGGGACTGGGTGCGACACGAAATGGAACGGGTCTACGCCCTGTTTCCCATCCTCCAGGAACGCTGCGCACAACTGGCCGGCACCCTGTCCGGCGGGCAACAACAGATGCTGGCCATCGGCCGCGCCCTGCTCGGCCGGCCGCGCTTGCTGCTGCTCGATGAGCCTTCGATGGGGCTGGCGCCGCTGCTGGTCGAGGAAATTTTCCGGGTAATCCAGGAACTCAACGCCGCAGGCGTCACCCTGCTGCTGGTGGAACAAAACGCCCGCGCCGCCCTGGCGATCGCCAGCCGCGGCTACATTTTGGAAACGGGCCGAATCGTCAAAACCGGGCCGGCGGCGGAACTGCTGGCCGACGACACGGTACGCAAGGCCTATCTGGGTTATTGAGGAACAAACGCCATGTACGTAGACCGGATCATGACGCGCGATGTGGTGCAGGTCGCTGAGGATACCCGCCTGCCGCAACTGGCGGCACTCATGCGCGACCACCACATCCGCCATCTACCGGTGGTGCGCGAGGGTCGCCTGGTGGGGCTGGTCACCTCCCATGACCTCGAACGCGTCTCGCCCTCCCCCATCACGACCCTGTCGGTGGGTGAAGCCAACTATCTGTTGGGCAAGCTCACCGCCGCCCGGATCATGCGCGCCCAAGTGATTACCTGCGCGGCGGATACCCTGGTCGAGGAAGCCGCCCGCCTGCTGCGCCAGGAAAAAATCGGTTGTTTGCCGGTCATCGAAAACGGCAAGCTGGTCGGCATTCTGACCCATGAAGATCTCTTGGACTTCTTCCTCGACATCACCGGCTGTCTGATGGAAGACACCACCCGGATCGCCGTGCATCTGCCCGATACCATCGGACAACTGGGCCAGTTGCTCGCCGCGATCAACCAGGCCGGCGGCTACATCGCCACCGTGGTCTCGCCCCTGCACCCCGACCAGACCGGTTTGCGGATCGTGGTGGTGCGTTATCGAGCCAGCGACCCGCGCGCCCTGAACCAGCGCCTGCGCGACCTCGGCTACGATCTGTTGACTGAAACCCTGCCTTGAGATTCGCCTTTAGCCTACGGAACCATCGCCATGATTCTGGATATCGAACAGGAAACCCTGCCCCGCGAAGATTTGCAGGCGCTGCAATTACACCGGCTGCGCGCCACCGTCGACCGTTGTTACCAAACCGTCAAGTATTATCGCGACGCCATGGACGAACTCGGCGTCAAGCCCCATCACATCCAATCACTCGCCGATATTCGGCTCCTGCCGTTCACCAAGAAGGAAAACCTGCGCGAAAACTATCCCTTCGGGATGTTCGCCGTGCCCACCGATCAAGTGGTGCGCATCCACGCCTCATCCGGCACCACCGGCAAACCGACCGTGGTCGGCTACACCCGTCGCGACATACGCACCTGGGCGCGGGTCATGGCTCGCAGTCTGGCCGCCGCCGGCATGCGCCCCGGCGACCGCCTGCACAACGCCTATGGCTACGGTCTGTTCACCGGCGGCCTGGGTCTGCACTACGGGGCCGAGGAACTCGGCGTCATGGTAACCCCGATCTCCGGCGGCCAAACCCAACGCCAGATCATGCTGATTCAGGATTTCGAACCGACCGGCCTCTCCTGTACCCCGTCTTACGCGCTCAATCTCGCCGAAGCCGCCGAGGATATGAACGTGGACCTGCGCAAGCTCCCGCTTCAGGTTGGGATTTTCGGCGCCGAACCCTGGACCGAGGAAATGCGCTACGAACTGGAATCGCGGCTCGGCATCGACGCGGTGGACATCTACGGACTGTCCGAAGTCATCGGCCCCGGGGTCGCCATCGAATGCATCGAAGCCAAGAATGGGCTGCACGTCTTCGAGGATCATTTCCTGGTCGAGGCGGTCGATGTGAATACCGGCCAACCGTTGCCCTACGGCGAAGCCGGCGAAATCGTCTTCACCTCGCTGACCAAGGAAGCTTTCCCGGTGATTCGCTACCGCACCCGCGACGTATCGGTGCTCGATCCCGCGCCCTGCCGCTGTGGTCGAACCCACGTGCGGATGAAACGGGTCACCGGTCGCACCGACGACATGCTGATCATCCGTGGCGTCAACGTCTTTCCGTCCCAGGTCGAGGCGATTCTCATGCAAACCGAGACCCTGTCGCCGTTCTATCAACTGGAAGTGTACCGCGAAGGCAATCTCGATCTGCTGACGGTCAATGTCGAAGGCAGCCCGCCGCTGGTCGCGCAAGGCCAGGAAGCGATGGAGCGGGTGGCGCACAAGGCCCAGAAGGACATCAAGGATTTCATCGGCGTCACCGCCCGCGTCGTGGTAAAAGGGACGGGTGAGATTCCCCGCTCCGAAGGCAAGGCGGTGCGGGTGGTCGATCATCGAAAGAAGCCACGGCATGAAGGTTGAAGGTTGTGGTCAAAGGTTCAAAACCGGAGGTGCGGCATCATGCAGAAACCCAATCAAACTGATTCATCCGCCTCGCAGGCGAGCGACGCGCTGAATCCGGCGTCTACCCCTACCGTGACTCCAACCCAACCTGAGACCCCATCCGCGGCTCCGCTTCGTTCCTTGCGTGGCCCGCATCGCGAGCCCAACCCCTTAAAGTACCGAGCCTACGGCATCGAAAGATCGTTGTTGGGCACTCATATCCCCGAAACCATCGACCGGATGGTGAACGCCAACCTGGCGCGCGGCACCGGCGGCATCTCGCCGGCGGTGATGGCCATGGCTTACCTGGATTGGTTGATGCACCTCGGCCTGGCGCCCGGCAAGCAGGCGCTGCTGAACGAAAAGGCGGTCCGTAAAATGGTTCGCTTGGCGCTCTACGCCTTCAAATCCGGCCAGAACCCCGATACGCCGCCCTGCATCCGGCCTCTCAGTCAGGACCACCGCTTCGATGACGAGGGCTGGCGCCAGTGGCCCTATAACCTGATCTATCAGTCGTTCCTGCTGACCCAGCAATGGTGGTTCAACGCCACCACCCGCAACCGCGGCGTGAACCCGCAAAACGAAGCCATCGTCTCCTTCGTGACCCGGCAGATCCTCGACATGTTCTCGCCGTCGAACTCGCCGCTCACCAACCCGGAAATCCTCAAGGCCACCATGGAGGAAGGCGGCCAGAATCTGGTGCGCGGCTGGACCAACTTCATAACCGATCTGGAAAGCGCGATCGCCGGCAAACACCTCGAACCCGGCGATACCGCGGAGCAGTTCGAAGTCGGTCGCGAGGTGGCGGTGACTCCGGGCAAGGTCATCTTTCGCAATCACCTGATCGAATTGATCCAGTACCAGCCGGCGACCCCGCAAGTCCACGCCGAGCCGATTTTGATCGTGCCGGCCTGGATCATGAAGTACTACATCCTCGACCTGTCGCCCCATAACTCCATGATCCGGTATCTGGTGGAGCAGGGCCACACCGTATTCACCATCTCCTGGAAGAACCCGACCGCCGAGGACCGCGACATCGGTATGGAGGATTATCGCCGGTTTGGCGTGGTGTCGGCCCTGGATGCGGTTTCCGCCATCCTGCCGGGTCGCAAGATCCACACCGTCGGCTACTGCCTGGGCGGCACCCTGCTCACCATCGCTGCGGCGACCCTGGCTCGCGACGGCGATCACCGCATCAAGACCATGACCCTGTTCGCGGCGCAGACCGATTTCACCGAAGCCGGCGAATTGCTGCTGTTCATCAATGAAAGTCAAGTCGCCTTTTTGGAAGACATGATGTGGGATCAGGGCTACCTGAACGCCGATCAGATGGTGGGCGCGTTCCAGCTTTTGCGCTCCAACGACCTGATCTGGTCGCGCATGGTTCATGATTACCTGCTGGGCCAACGGCAACCGCTCAACGACTTGATGGCCTGGAACGCCGACCTGACCCGCATGCCGTTCCGGATGCATTCCGAATACCTGCGCCACCTCTTTCTGGGCAACGAACTCGCCAGCGGTCACTACAAGGTCCGGGGCCGGACGATCGCCATCTCCGATATTCGCGCGCCGATCTTCACGGTCGCCACCGAGCAGGATCACGTCGCGCCCTGGCGGTCGGTGTACAAGATCAATCTGCTGTCGGACGCTGACGAAGTCACGTTCCTGTTGACCAGCGGCGGGCACAACGCCGGCATCGTCAGCGAACCCGGCCATCGCCGGCGCAGTTACCAAATGGCGTGTCGGACCGACCAGGATCGGTATATTGATCCCGACACCTGGCAGGCGACGGTGCCCAAACAGCAAGGTTCCTGGTGGCCGGCGTGGCAGGCGTGGCTGGTTCAGCATTCGGCCAGGCGCCAGGGGTCACCACCGGCGATGGGCGCGCCGGAAAAAGGGCTGTACCCGATCTGCGATGCGCCGGGGACTTACGTGTTGCGAAGGTAATCTCATCTCTGCCGAGCGGTTTAAGCTTATGACCTCCTCACGCTTGCCAGCCCGCTCCACCCCCACCGAGGTCGCCGAGTTCCTGCGGCAAACCGCGCGCACGCCGGTGGCCGCCGGAACGCGCGGCCGGCTGATCTTTGCCTTGGACGCCACCGCCAGTCGCCAGCCGACCTGGGACCATGCCTGTCAATATCAGAGCGACATGTTCGCGGCGGCGGCCGAACTCGGCGGTCTGGATCTACAACTGGTTTGGTATCGTGGAACCGGCGAGTTCCAGGCCGAGCCCTGGTTGAACGACGCCGTCGAACTGCAACGGTACATGACCGCGGTGCAGTGCCGGGGCGGCCTTACCCAGATCGGTCGAGTGCTGGATCACACCCTTCGCGAGACGCGGCGCCATCGCATTAACGCGTTGGTGTTGGTCGGCGATTGCCTGGAGGAAAATCCGGATCCCCTTTGTCATCAAGCCGGCCAACTGGGTCTGCTCGGCGTGCCCGCCTTCGTGTTTCAGGAAGGCGCCGAGCCCCGCGCCGCCGCCTGCTTCCGGGAAATTGCCCGGCTGACGCGCGGCGCTTACTGCGCCTTCGATGCCGGCAGCGCCCGCCAGCTCCGCGAACTGCTGTGCGCCGTGGCAGTCTATGCAACCGGAGGTCGTCGGGCGCTGGAAGACTTCGGTAAGCGACAAGGCGGCCTGATCCGACAGCTAACCCGACAACTCTGAGAGGGCCGATGCCAGTTCAGGTGCTGCTCGCCGCAGCCGCATTATTGGGCGTTTATTTTTTGGTGCGCCGCCTGCGCCGCTCGACTTGGAGCGCCGGTCCGGGGCTACGGCTGGTGATGGCCATCGGCGTCGCCCTGCTGGTCTTGCTGGCGGCGGTACGCGGCGGTGGCGGCGCGGTCGCCCTACCGCTACTGGCGCTGCTGGCGCCGCTGTTGTTGCGCTGGATTCATTCGTCGGCGCCCTCTGCCACCAACTCCTCACGCTCCGGGCAATCCAAGGTCGCCACCCGCTTTCTGGACATGATGCTCGATCACGCCACCGGCGCGATGTCCGGCCAGGTGCGAGAGGGTCAATTTGCCGGACGCGCCCTACCCGACCTGGATGCCCGCGAACTGCAAGACCTGTGGCGGGACTGCCAGGCCGACCCGCAGTCCGTCGCGGTGCTGGAAGCTTATCTGGATCGCCACGGCGACGCGGATTGGCGGGATCACTGGCGCGCGACCGGTCCCGAGTCCTCTTCTCAATCTTCCTCTGGCGCGACCGGTCCCATGAATCGCCAAGAGGCGTACCAGATTCTTGGTTTGCGGCCCGATGCCAGCCACGAGGAAATCCGAGCCGCCTACCGGCGCCTGATCCAGCGCGTCCACCCCGATCACGGCGGCTCCAGTTATCTGGCGGCGCGGATCAATCAGGCGCGGGATGTGTTGCTGGAGGAATGACGGTCCTTGAGAAAGCCAGCTCCGCCTTCTTTTCGCCAATCCCGGTTTATGCTGCTGGGTTGAGGCCCAGCGCTGGTGCGTCCCTGGGCTCCTTGGCCAGAGTCAAACTTGGGCTCGGCCCACCCTGCTCCAGAAAGCGGGTCTTGGGCAGGCAGTGCGGATAGCGCTCTTGCAGGAACTCAACGAATTTCTCTCGCACGTGACACCGTAGATCCCAGGCGACGGACGCGTCGGGCGCGCTCATTAAGGCCCGCAGTTCCAACACCCGATCTGTGGTATTGGTGACCTGCAACCCCCAAGTATCGCGGTCCCATAACTCGCAATCCGCCAGAATCCGCTGTAGCTCCCGCCGTCCTTCCGCGACCGGGAAGGTGTAATCCACGTAGAAAAACGCCGTGCCCAGCAAATCCGCGCCGGTACGCGTCCAGTTTTGAAACGGCTTGGTGATGAAATAATGAATGGGCAGCACCAGGCGCCGCTTGTCCCAGACGCGCACCACCACGTAGGTCGCGCTGATGACCTCAATGCGGCCCCACTCCCCTTCCACGATCACCACATCCTCCAGGCGGATCGGCTGGGTCATGCCGATCTGGATGCCCGCGATCAGATTCTCCAACAACGGCCGTGCGGCGACGCCCGCCACCAAGCCCGCTACGCCCGCCGAGGCGAGCAGACCCGCGCCGAGTTGTCGGACGTTGGGAAAGGTCATCAGGATGGTCGCGGTGGCCAGGATATAAACGCCGACCGTGACGATACGCCGCAACATCTGCACCTGGGTCTTGACCCGCCGGGCGCTCAAGCTGTCCTTGGCGTCCACCCGGTAGCGCTGCTCCACGATCTCTTCAACCACCGACATCAAGCGCGCCAGCAGCCAGGCGACTCCAGCGATTTGCACGATCAACAAGACATGTTGCGCGAACGGCAACCAGGTGACCTCCGGTTGTAACCGGGGTAACAGGATTTGCAGAGCGGTGGCGGGAAGGATCAGCCCGATCGGTTGTCGGGCATGGCGGATCAGGGCGACGCCGAAGGTGCTCTGGGTGCGTTCCACCAGCAGACAGGCCAGGACGAACAATGCCTCGTAAGCGAGCAAGATCAGCCCGATGGCCAACAGCAGGATGGGCCATTCGAACGTGATGAATAAGCTCTGCCAGAGATAGAGCAACAGGACGGTGCCGAGAAACAGCAAGACCCGCAGGGTCCAGTGCAGCGGTTCGATAATTTCCTGAGTCCAGAGCAAACCGTAGCTGGCGCGAGCGATGGCGTAATTTTTTAAAAACAGGATTAGATCCCCGAGCAGCCCCAGCAGGACCAGCCAGCCGATCAGTACGTTCGCCAAGACCAGCCAGTACCAAAAAATGGTCCAGGCCAGATTGAGATAGCCGGCGAGTCCGATCAACGCCGTAATCGGCAGGATCAACGGGACCAGCAAGCTCAGGACCCGCGCGTTCGCTAGCCATAGTCGGCCTTGGAAATGCTCCATGAGTAGATCTAACAGCGCCCGGCGTGCTCGTAACAGTGGCCAGAACATCAGGAGCCAGTACCCCATGAACAGCCAGTCGAGGACGGCGAGGACGGGTTGTGGCAGCGCGCTGAGGTGCGCCAGTAG
>JAWOHQ010000123.1:0-8549 GCA_046485105.1 Candidatus Competibacteraceae bacterium
TGCACCAGCAACACGGGTAACGCCGAGAACAGCACCCCCACGCCCAGCGACGAAGCCAGCGCCACCGAGGCGACCCCATCCAGCAGCGCTTTGACCAGCAACACGCTGGGATCGCCGATCGTACCGTCCTGGATCGAGCCGACGATGGTCATCGCCCCGGTCAGATACAACAGAGAGGCGGTGACGAAACCTTCGACGAAGCGTTCGGAATTCGAGCGCAGCCGTTGCCGCAGAGTCTCGGCCAAGCCTTCCAGTCGTTGCTCGATGCGCAGCAACTCCCCCGTGATCCCACCCAACAACAGGCAACCGGTCGCCAGCAGAACCTGCTCGGCTTCCAGCGCCATGCGCAGGCCGATGGCCACCACCGCCAGCCCCAGCGCCTGCATCAGGATGGTTTTCACTCCCGCCGGCAACCGCGACCCGACCGCCAAACCGACGGCGCTGCCCACCACCACCGCGCCGGTATTTACCCAGGTTCCGAGCAAAACCGCCGCCTCCCTTTCACCACAACAACATCTCGATGCCCACCAGCGTCAGGAAGACCGCGAACACCTTTTTCAAGGTCTCGGTCGGGAGGGTATGGGCCAGCTTGGCCCCTAACGGCGCCGACAGCATACTGGTCACGGCGATCCCAACGAGAGCCGGACCGTAGACATAGCCCAGGCTCCACGCCGGCAAATCGGGGTTGTTCGATCCAATAATAATAAAACCGAGCGTTCCGGCCAACGCGATGGGCAGGCCGCAGGCGGCGGAGGTCGCCACCGCCTGGCGAATGGCGGTATTGCACCAGGTCAGGAACGGCACGGTGAGCGAGCCGCCGCCGATGCCAACGATGGCCGACACCGCGCCGATCACGCCGCCGGCGGCCAGCATCCCCGGCCGGCCCGGCAAGTCCCGATGCGGCGCCGGCTTGGCGCCAAACCCCATTTGCGCCGCCATCGCCAACACGAACACCGCGAAGACTTTGCCCAGCACCGCGCTGGGCAGCGCATCGGCCACCACCGCCCCCAGCCAGGCGCCGAGCACGATACCGGGCGTCAGCCGCCAGAACACCGGCCACAGCACCGCCCCCCGCTGATGATGGGCGCGTACCGAAGAGATCGAGGTGAGAACGATGGTGGCCAGCGAGGTGCCGATGGCCAAGTGCATGATGACCGTCTCGGTGATTTGCTGGCCGCGAAAGATCCAGGCCAACACCGGCACGATGATCAACCCGCCGCCCACGCCCAACAGTCCGGCCATGACCCCGGCGAAAGCGCCGAGCGCCAGGTACAACAGCAGAACCAGCCACAGGGATTCCATGTCCGATGATCCTTATCGAGCCGCCGCCGCTGCGCGAAGGCGAGAAGCACACGGCTGATGTATGGTAAATTTCGCCGCGAAGCGGGCGTCGATGCGCACTGTCGCGCAAGGCGGCTATTGTAGGGCGGATCGCCGGATCTGTCCCCATCCCGATCACGATGATTCCACAGCACGTCGGCCATCGCCGGCGGCGTCAGAGCGAGGAGCAGGCATGAACACTAAAACCCTCTGTGTCCTGGGCGGCACGGGTTTCGTTGGCCGGCATTTGGTCGCGCGACTGGCCAATCAGGGACATCGGGTCAAGGTCTTGACCCGTCATCCACAACGGCACCGGGAAATCGAGGTATTGCCTGGCGCGACCCTGGTCGGCACAGACGCTCACGATCCCGCAGCTTTGCAGGAACAGTTCGCCGGCTGCGACGCCGTGATCAATCTGGTCGGCGTGCTGCATGAATACGCCAAGCAAACCTTCCGCGCCGTTCACGTCGAACTGCCCGGCAAAGTCGTGGAAGCCTGCCGGGCGGCCGGGGTCAAGCGCCTGCTGCACATGAGCGCCCTGCACGCCGACGCCGCCAAGGGCCCCAGCCAATACCTGTTCACCAAGGGCGAGGGCGAGCAGGCGGTGTTGGCGGCGCAGGATCTGGCGGTCACCGTCTTCAAACCGTCGATCATCTTTGGGCCGGACGACAATTTTTACAACCAGTTCGCCGGAATGCTCAAGTTCAGCCTGGTGCTGCCGCTGGCCTGTCCGAATTCCCGCTTCGCCCCGGTCTACGTCGATGACGTGGTCGCGGCGTTCGAGACCGCGCTGCGCGACCCTTCGACCATCGGCCAGAGTTACGAATTGTGCGGACCGCAGGTTTTCACCTTCAAGGAAATCGTCGAGGACATCGCCCGCATGCTGGGCCTGAAGCGGTGGGTGATCGGCCTGCCGGACGGGCTGGCCCGCTTGCAGGGAAAGATTTTCGGAATGATGCCGGTCAAAATCTTCACCACCGACAATTACCTGTCCTTGCAGGTGGACAGCGTCTGCACGTGCAACAGCCTGGAAGCGCTGGGCATCACCCCGCACTCGGTCGACAGCATCATGCCGACCCACTTCGCCGGCAAGACGCAACGCCGCCGGTACGACGCGCTGCGCCGGGAGGCGCGGCGGGACTGAGGCGACCGAGCACTGGAACCCGGTCATGCCAAAACTTCTCTCTCGCGTGCGGGAGAGAAGCAGGGGCGAGCGGCCAGCCTACACGAAGGCGAACAGGAACGCCGTAAGAAATCCGACGATGGTCGCCAGCCCCACGGTCGAACCGCCGTCCTCGTAGGCTTCCGGCATCATCACCGAAGCCACCATCGCCAGGATTCCACCACCGGCGACCGCGCCGACCAGCGTCAGCAGCACCGGCGGCGCGCCGGCGAGAAAGACGCTGCCCAGCGCCGCCGCCAGCGCCGCCGCCAGCACCAGCAGGCTCCACAGGGTAAAAATGCGCCGGGTGCTGAAACCGGCTTGCCGCATGCCCAACGTGCTGCCGATCGCCTCCGGGATGCTCGACAGGAAGATCGCCACCAGAAAAGTAAAGCGGAACGCGTCGATGGATTCAAAACTGGAGCCGATCACCACCGATGCCGGAATTCCATCGAGCGTGGCCCCGAGAAACAGCGCCAGCGGCGAACCCGTCGCCGCGTGCTTGGCCAGCAGCGCTTCCTGTTCCTTGCGGCTGAGACGTTGGACATTGGCCAGCGCGATTTTTTGCCAGGCCGCGGCATCAGGTCGCTCGCGCAGGGTGGCCACATTTTGCAGGATGCGCTGGGAATTCAGCGTCTCGACCGCCTGGCGCAGGCGGGGCGACTCATCGAGCAACTCATCGAAATGCTCCTTGCTGATTTTCAGCAGCACGACATCGGACATGGCGGTCACGGTGGCGGTACGGGGTTCGCCGGTCAGCAGCGCGGTTTCCCCAAAAGACTGACCGGCCGACAGACGCGCCAGGGGCATCGCGTCCGGGGTGGCAGGTCCATCGGGCGCGGAACCGGCGAGCACCGCCACTTCGCCCCGATCAATCAGATACAGTGCGTCGCCGGCGTCGCCCTGCTGGAAAACCGTCTCGCCGGCGGCAACCTCCACCGGCTCGACGCACAGCAAAACCTCCTCCATCTCCTCGGGCGGCAGGGAGCGCAGCAGATCCACCCGGGCCAGGCGGGCCAGCAGTTCCGCCGAATGCTCTCGCTTCTGGCGTAACAGATACAGCTTGGTCAACGCCGGGTGGCGCAAGGCGGCGCCGTAGCGTTCCAGCCAGCGATTGCCTAAAGAGTACAACACGCCTCCCGCCATAAAGCCCGCCGCGACCCAACCCCAACTGACCAGGCCGCTCAGGTGCGCTTCCACCATCAGACGTTCCGCGCCCTCGAACGCCAGTTCCAGCGCCAGCGCCTGGATCAACGCGCCCGTGCCGAACGCCATGATGATGGCGTTGGTTCGCCGCGAGGGCCGGCCGTAAAGACCGATGACCACGCCGATCAGCAACGAGGTCATCGCCAGCGTGGCCAGCAACGTGGCCCCGAGAATTCGGGACGGATCGAGTGGTGCGATCGTTAAATCCATCCGGCGCCCCCTATACCCCTAAACCCGTAACCACCGCCACGCCACCAGCCAGCCCAGCGCCGCGAGCGCCGCGGATAGATCGAACATTACCGCCGGCCCCAACCCCTGCCACAGGTAACCAGCGGCCAGGCTGCCGACCGCGTTACCCGCCCCAAAGCTCAGGCTACTGTACAGAGCCTGGCCGCGCCCCTGCAAGGACCCCGGAAAGAATTGATGGATCAAATGGATGGACGCGGCGTGGAATACGCCGAAACTGAAGGCGTGCAGGGTTTGGGCGAACAGCAGCAGCGACAAATGACCGGCGAAATGGCCGATCAGCACCCAGCGCAGGGTCGCCAGCGCCAGCGCGGCCAACAGCAGCCGGCGTGGCCCGAATCGCGGCAGCAGGCGATGCATCACCACGAACAGCCCCACCTCCGCCGCCACCCCCAAACCCCACAACACGCCGATAAATTCGCGCGAGTGACCGATGGTCTCCAAATACAGCGAAAAAAACCCGTAATACGGTCCGTGGGCGGCCTGATTGAGAAAGCAGGCCATGAAGAAGGCGAGCACCGCCGGCCGGCGCAGAACCTGGCCGAGCGGCGGCGATTCATGCGTCATCGGCGCGACCGGCTGCTCCGGCACCAGCAGGCTGTTCAACCATAGCGCGCCGAACAACCCCCACAACAACGCCGGCACGATCCCGATCCCCCAATCCCGGACCAGAAACCCCACCCCGACCGCCGCACCGATAAATCCGATCGAGCCCCACAACCGAACCCGACTGTAGCGGTGAACGTGCTCGCCCAGATGGTTGAGCGTGACCGCTTCGAACTGCGGCAAGGCCGCGTTCCAGAAAAAGCTGAACAGCAGCATGACCAGCACCAGCCCGAGGTACGAATCGCCCACCCCGTAGATGCCGGCAAAGGCCACGACCGTCGCCAGACAGGCCCAGCGCACGATGCGCATCCGCTGGCCAGTGCGGTCGGCCAGCCAGCCCCACAAACTGGGCGCCACCAGCTTGGTGGCCTGGGGAATCGCCATCAATTCGCCGATCCGCGCCGGCGTGAAGCCCAGCGCCAGCAAATACAGGCCCCAATACGGCAGCAGCACCCCCAATGTGGCGAAGTAAAAGAAATAGAAACCGGACAGGCGCAGGTACAGACGGAAGGCGAGCACGAGTGGGACCGTCAGCCAGAATTCCCCTCCCCCAAGGGGAGGTTTTAGAGTGAGGGCCCGGGCGCGGCTCCGGGAATTATCGGCGTGACGGTGCATACGTCCAGGTTCTGGGCGCGATGGCGCAGGGCGTGATCCATCAACACCAGCGCCAGCATCGCCTCGGCGATAGGCGTGGCGCGAATGCCGACGCAGGGGTCGTGGCGACCCTTGGTCACTACCGTCACCGGTTCGCCGCGAACGTTGATGGTCCGCCCCGGCAGGCGGATGCTGGAAGTCGGTTTCAACGCCATGCTGGCGACGATATCCTGGCCGGTGGAAATCCCACCCAGCGTTCCGCCAGCGTTGTTGCTCAGAAAACCCTCCGGAGTCAACTCATCGCGGTGCTCGGCGCCGCTTTGCTCCACGACAGCGAACCCGGCGCCGATCTCCACCCCCTTGACCGCGTTGATGCTCATCAACGCATAAGCGATATCGGCGTCCAGCCGGTCGAACACCGGCTCGCCCCACCCCACCGGCGCCCCACTGGCCACCACGGTCACCCGCGCGCCGATCGAATCGCCGGACTTGCGCAACGCATCCATGAACCGCTCCAGTTCCGGCACCGTATCGGGATCCGGGCAGAAGAACGGATTATTGTCCACCTCTTCCCAGACCAGTCTGGCCGGCCGGATCGGGCCAAGCTGGGCCAGATAGCCCCGGATCGTGACTCCGTAGCGCTCCCGGAGATATTTTTTGGCGATAGCCCCCGCCGCCACCCGCAGCGCGGTTTCTCGCGCCGAGGACCGACCGCCGCCCCGGTAATCACGCAGACCATATTTATGGTGATAGGTATAATCGGCGTGGCCCGGACGAAATCGATCCATGATCTCGCCGTAATCCTTCGAGCGCTGGTCCACGTTGTCGATCAACAGCCCGATCGGCGCACCGGTGGTTCGGCCTTCGAACACCCCGGACAGGATGCGCGCCTGATCCAGTTCGCGGCGCTGGGTGGTATGGCGGCTCTTACCGGGCCGGCGCCGGTCCAAATCGTGCTGCAAATCCACCTCGGACAATTCCAGACCGGGCGGACAACCGTCGACAATCGCGCCCAGCGCGGGGCCGTGGCTCTCGCCGAAGGTTGTGACGGTGAACAACTTGCCAAACGTATTACCAGACATACGAAAAGGATCCTTGGGTAACGGCCCGATATTTGCATGGATCGTACCCGAACGAAATTCAAAGATGAAAACGAACCCGTCGCCGAGATGCGGCGGCAGTCGTCGTTAGGACTTATAGAACATGCATATTCCAGGTTATCAGATCGAGCGCGAACTCGGCCAAGGCGGCATGGCGATTGTCTATCTCGCCTTGCAGGAGTCGTTGCATCGTCACGTCGCGTTGAAAGTCATCAAGCCGATCCTCACCACCGACCAGGAATTCGCCCAGCGTTTCCTGCGGGAAGGCCGCATTATCGCCCAACTGAGCGACCCGCACATCGTCACGGTCCATGACATCGCCTCTCATGAAGGCGTTTATTATCTATCCATGGAATATCTGCCGGGCGGCTCCTTGCAGCAGCGCATCCGCGAGGGCCTGCCGCTTCGGGACGCGTTGACCATCGCCCGGGCCATCGCCAGCGCCCTGCATTACGCGCACCACCGGGGCATCATCCACCGGGACATTAAGCCCCAGAACATTCTGTTTCACGAAAACGGCAGCGCGGTGCTAACCGACTTCGGCATCGCCAAGACGCTTGGCAGCAGTACGATCATGACTCGGACCGGCCTGTCCATCGGCACACCGCGCTACATGAGTCCCGAGCAAATTCGCGGTCAAGGCGTGGACGCCCGCGCCGATCTGTACAGTTTCGGCGTGTTGCTCTACGAAATGCTCACCGGCAACGCCCCCTACACCGCCGAGGACAGTTTCGCGCTGGCCATGATGCACGTGACGGCGCCGATCCCCGAGTTGCCGCCGCCGCTAAACCGTTTTCAGCCGCTCTTGAACAGATTGCTGGACAAAAATCCCGCCCGGCGCTTTCAAAGCGGTCAGGACTTCATCGCCGCGCTGGACGCCCTGGAAGCCGGTCGGCTCGACCTCCTGGCGAGCCTCACCGGTTCCGACCGGACCGCCGCCAACACGCTTTCTCCGACCCGTCGCTTCGGCTGGAAGACCGGGATGCTGGCCGCGGCGCTGACCGGCGCGACGCTCGCCGGCGGCTATCTCTTCCTGTATCGACCTGGATCGCCCACCCCGCCACCGTCCGTCGTCATCACGCCCTCGCCCTCGTCCACCGTCATCGACGACTCGTTCCGGCGCCAGACGGACGCCGATCGCCTGCTCGGTCAAGCCCGCCAGCAACAGCAATCCGGCGCTCTGGCGGCCAGTCTCGATTCGATCGAACAGGGCTTGCGGCTGTTACCCGATCATCCCGCCCTGTTGGCGTTGCGCGAGGACGTCACCCGGCAACTCGCCGACCTCCGGCGCCCCCCCGCCGACATCCAGGACCAGCAACGGTTACCAGCCGAATTGCAGGCCGAACCCTTTCTGGAGCAGGCGCGACGCGCCCGTCAGGAAGGGGCGCTGGACCGGAGCCTGGTCCACATCGAGCAGGGCTTGCAGGCCATGCCGGACTCTCCCACTTTGCTGGCCATCAAACGGGAAGTCCAAGAGCAATTGGCCGAACGCCAGCGCCAGGAGGAATTGGCCCGCCAACAGGCCGAGGCCGAGGAACGGCGAAAAGCCGAGCAGGCCCATCAGCAGGCCGAAGCCGAACAACGCCGCATCAAAGCCGAGGAGTTCCTGGCCCGGGCGCTGGATCATCAGCGGAACCGCGCCTACGAAACCAGCCTGCTGCACATCGAACAGGGCTTACAGCAGATTCCCAACCACCAGCGCCTGCTGGCGTTGCGTGGGGAAGTCCGCAAACAGTTGCGCGAGGCTCAAGCTCCACCTCCACCCGCCCCCCCGGCGCCAGCTCCCACCGACGACCGCGCCCGTATCGCCGCCCTGCTCAGGGAATGCGACGCCCACCTGCGGGCCAACCGGCTGACCATGGGCCGGGGCGGCAACGCCGCCGACTGTTACGACGAGGTGCTCAAGCGCGACCGCGGCAATGCCGAGGCGCTGGCCGGACTCGACAGAATCGCCGACCGTTACGTCGAACTGATCGCGGCCGCTCTGCGGCGCGGCGACGTCAAAGCGGCAAAGAGCTCACTGGAACGGTTGGCCGGGCTCAATCCCAACCATGCCCGCCTGCCCGATCTGCGCGAGCGACTGGTTCCAGCGGAAACGCCGACCCGACCCACCAGCCCGCCGCCGGTGGCGGCGCCCCGTCCGCCAGAGCCAGCCGCGCCAAGACCCGTCGCGCCGCCACCGATCGACCTGGTTTCGGTCCCCAGACCCTCGGCGGAAGAAGCACCGGAACCCGCCGTCCCTGAAACCCGGATCATCGCCCAGGGCCGTCATACCCGCTTGTCCCGCACCGAGACCGAGGATAATGTGAGCCTGC
>JAWOHQ010000177.1:0-3932 GCA_046485105.1 Candidatus Competibacteraceae bacterium
CGATCCTGTGTCAAAGCCAGCCTGTCAAACCGTCACTACCGGCTGAAGCGACGAAATCAAGAGAACTACGTTCCAATCAAAGCGATGCGACAAATCGCCAATACGCGAATCACCGATCCCAATGATCGCGCACGGCGGATGGGAGTCATCGACGCGTATGCGGCCATGGGCGAAGGAAGGCATTTCGAGGATCTGGACTATTTCAAAAACGATAGGACTTACGCATTGACAGGCGGTCTAAATTGTGGGTTGAGGTGCTCCAGGTTAGGTATGAAGGTTTGAATAAACGAAGCGATGACCTCGTTAAACAACTCGCGCTGTAAGCGATAGCAATTACGAAGCACTTCGGTGGCACGCAAGCGCTGCAATTGCACATAGCCACCAATCGCCGCGAAGAGATGATTGCGAATCGCGGTGGGTTGGCGTACCTGAAAATGCTCGATATGACAAACTTGCTTCAGCGTCCGGTGATATTGCTCGATTTGCCAGTGCTGGTCATGGAGCTTCAGAAACGCAGGACGATCGAAAGCGGTCCATGCCTCGTCGTTCGGCTGATACAAGGCGTAATGGCGCGGCTGGTCTTTCAACCACGTCCGAAACACCTTGACCGTGCCGAACCCCCGTAAGTAAACCAGTAAGCCGTCTTCGGGAATCGCGAGCTGCCGCACCGGTAGCCACTGACTTTTTTCAAAGGAAATCAGACGATTGCTTTCCAGCGCAAAGAGAAATCCCTGATGATGGTTTTTGATCATCTTGAGATTGGCCCCACTGCTGTACCCACTGTCTCCCGTGACAAAGGCCGGCTCCAGACCCCAAGCCAACACCTCCACCAGCATCTCTTGAAAATAATCGTTTTTGGTCTTGTTCGTGGTTTTATCATAAATGCGGTAATTAATGGGCTGATGTTGGCCCTGAGGATCCGTGTAATATAACGTAATCAGATTGATCCCTTTCACCACCCGATGGTGTTTCCCCGACCAAAAATAGCCGACGAAGGCCATGCGTTGACTGTAGGGTTTATCCAAGACCGTATCATCGACGCTCACGGTACCGCCCTTCAAATTCAAATCGGAGCGGACTTCATCGAACAAGTCGCGCGGGGTGTAGTCTTCACGGAGCAAAAAACGGTTGACGCTGTCATGGCTGATCTCCATGACTTCCGCCAAGCGACCACAGGTCGGCAGGTGCGGCTCGCTCAACAAAAAAGATACATAAATCGCTAAAGTACAACGCGCTGTGGGTGGACGACTGATGATTCTCATCAACGATAGACCTTCATGGACCATGATTTTTACAAAACACATTATACGGTGCTTGTCAATGCGTAAGTCCTAAAATACACGGTCGCATGAAAGTCCTGGCGGACCGCTTCGGCACCCGGGCCCGAGAAATTTTCCAAATCCAAGCGGGTCTTGAGGAGGCCATAGAAGGTTTCGATATACCATTGAGAATGCCGCCATAACATTGACCGATTCGACGGTTGCGCCGACAGTGGATCGCGCCGCCCTGCTGGGGCTGGCGCACTGGCTAGCGAGGCGAACGATCCATGACGACGCAAACCGAATCGGGGGTGTGGGCGAGTCTGTCTCGCGACCGCCAACGCCGCCTGATCGCCCAAGTGGGCCACCTGGCCTCCCGGTACTGGGAGTGGACCCGACGGCCGGAGGGACGGACGCATGAGCGAGACGACGCAGGCTTGGCCGAGGCCGAGCGAGAAGGTGCGGGGGCATCATCGCGACCGACTGGCGGTGGTGTACGTGCGGCAGTCGACGCTGCAACAGTTGGTCCGGCACCAGGAATCGACCCGCTTGCAGTACGGGTTGGTGGACCGGGCGCTGGGGCTGGGCTGGCCCCGGGCCCGGGTGCTGGTGATCGATGACGATCTGGGCAAATCGGGGACGACGGCGGCGGGCCGGCCGGGGTTCCAGCGTTTGGTGGCGGAAGTCGGCCTCAATCACGTCGGTCTCGTGCTGGGGGTAGAGATGTCGCGGTTGGCGCGGTCCTGTCGTGACTGGCATCAGTTGCTGGAGATTTGCGGGCTGTTCGGGACGTTGATCGGCGATCTGGACGGGATTTACGATCCGACCGACTACAACGATCGACTGTTGCTGGGGTTGAAGGGCACCTTGTCGGAGGCGGAACTGCACGTGCTCAAGCAGCGGATGATGGCCGGCAAGCGGGCGAAGGCCGAACGCGGCGAGCTGGGGATGCCCGTGCCGATGGGCTACGTGCGCCGGCCGTCGGGGGAGGTGATCCTGGAACCCGACGAACAAGCACGGGCCACGATCGCGTTGATTTTCGACCAGTTCGAGCGGTGCGGGACGATCAATGGGGTGTTGCAGTACCTGGTTCGTCACCAGGTTCATCTGCCCCACCGGGTGCGCCTGGGCCTGCGCCAAGGCGACCTGGACTGGCGCCGGCCCAATCGGACCACGCTGAGCAATCTGTTGCATCACCCGATCTATGCCGGGGCCTACGCCTACGGGCGCCGGCCCACCGACCCGCGCCGCCAGCAACCGGGGCGGCCGGCGACCGGGCGCCGGGTCGCCACGCCGGAAACCTGCGCGGTGTTGCTCCAAGATCGGTTGCCCGCCTACATCAGTTGGGCGCAATTCGAACGCAACCAGGCGCAATTGGCCGCCAACCAAGCCACCGGCCTGGGGCCGATCCGCTCGGGGCCGTCGTTGCTGTCGGGCCTGATCCTCTGCGGGCGTTGTGGGTTGCGGATGGCCGCCATGTACAATGGTAGTGGGGGACGCTTGCGCTACGCCTGCAGTCAAATGGCGGTCAACTACGGCGAGTCGTTCTGTCAGTCGCTGGTGGGCCAGGTCGTGGAAGACTGGGTGAGCGCCCAGGTGTTGCGGGCGCTGGAACCGGCGGCCCTGGAGATCAGCCTGCGGGTCGCGGCGGATTTGGAGGACGAGCGCCACCACCTGCACCGGCATTGGCAACAACGCGTGGAACGGGCGCGGTATCAGGTCGAGCGGGCCGCTCGGCAATACCAGGCGGTCGAGCCCGAGCACCGGCTGGTGGCGCGCACCCTGGAACGCCAGTGGGAGGAGGCGCTGGCCGCCGAAGTGGCCCTGCAGGCGGACTACGCGCGCTTCCAGGCCGAGCAACCGGCCGCCCTCACCGCCGAGGAGCGGGCGGCGATCCAGCGCCTGGCCACCGCGATCCCGGCGCTCTGGCACGCCCCGACCACCACGGCGGCGGATCGGCAGGCCATCGTGCGGCACCTGGTCGAACGGGTGGTGGTCACGGTGCAGGGGGAGAGCGAGCGGGTCGACGCGCAGATTCACTGGTTCGGCGGCCACGGGACCCAGACGACCCTGATCCGGCCCGTTGCTCGTCTCGACCAGTTGAGCTATTACCCGCAACTGACCGCCCGCGTGACGGCGCTGCACGCGGCGGGACAAGGTCCCACGGCGATTGCCGAGCGATTGAACGCCGAGGGCTGGCACCCGGCCAAGCGCTGTGAAACCTTCAACGCCGCCATGGTCGGCGCCCTCGAAACCCGCTTGGGGCTGCGCACCCCGCCCCCGGCCGCGACGGTTCCCCACCGCGGCCCCAACGAGTGGACCCTCGCCGAGTTGGCCCACCGCCTGGACATGCCGCAGCCGACCTTGTTTGCCTGGCTGCGGCGCGGCTGGCTGCGGGGTCGCCAGGTTCCTCATGCGGCCCGGTCGCTCTGGCTGATCCGGGCCGACGCGCGCGAGTTGGAACAGCTCCAGGCATCGCGCGCCGCCGCTCGGGCCAAACGCCATCCCGACCATCACCACTAAATGACTCTTATGGAGGTTGTATGGCTGGTCGATTTCAATCCAGGCGCGTAAGCCGTACCAACAGGCGTCGGCAGCGTGGGGTGGCAGGTCGGTCACGATTAACCACGGGTCGGCATGTCCAGCCTCCCAGCGGGCTAACACATATGAGGC
>JAWOHQ010000438.1:0-2610 GCA_046485105.1 Candidatus Competibacteraceae bacterium
CACTACCAGCGCATTCAGTTCACCAGCGACCTGCTGCCGGCCGATATTCTCGGCGCGGCGGTCTACGAGCGCCAACGCGAGACCTTCGTGTTTCATCCCGGTCCGATCTTCGCCCAACTGATCCTGGCCGACGAAATCAACCGCGCCACGCCTAAAACCCAGAGCGCGCTGCTGGAAGCGATGGAGGAAGGGCAGGTGACCATCGAGGGCGAGACCCGCCCGTTGCCGGAACCGTTCTTCGTCATCGCCACCCAGAATCCCGCCTACCAGATCGGCACTTTTCCACTGCCGGAATCGCAGCTCGACCGGTTTCTGATGCGGATCGAACTGGGTTATCCCGACGCCCAAGCCGAACGGTTGCTGCTGGAGGGTGAGGATCGCCGCGAGGTGCTGGCGCGGTTGCCGGTCGGCATGACCCCGGCGCAGCTGCATGAGGCGCAGGTTCGGGTAGCCGGGATTCACGTCGCGCCGCCGCTGTTGGACTACCTCCAGGGTCTGCTGGCGTTCTCCCGCCAGTCCAGCCAGTTTCGCGGTGGATTGTCGCCGCGCGCCGGGTTGGCCCTGCTGCGCGCGGCGCGCGCTTGGGCGCTGCTGCACCGGCGTGGCCATGTCTTGCCGGAAGACGTGCAGACCGTGTTGCCGGCGGTGGTGGGACATCGCCTGCATCCGGGCGAGGACCATCTGGAACGGTCGTCCGCCGATCTCGTCGGCTTTCTGCGCGCCGGCGTGGCGGTGCCGATCTGAACCTCGCCATGCGCGGGCTGCGGCGGCGGTTCGAGGATTGGGTCACCCGCAACCAGCAGCCGGTGCGCGGCCCGGTTCGGCTGGAGCGTCGCCGCATCTATATTCTGCCGACCCGCCAGGGCTACGCTTTCGCCGTGCTGCTGTTCGTATTGTTTTTGTGGTCGATCAATTACAGCAACAGCATGGGCTTCGCCTTCACCTTCCTGCTGGTCGCCGTGGCCCACAACAGCATGTGGCAGGCGCACGACAATCTGCTGGGCCTGATCGTCCACGCCGGCGGCGCCGAACCGGTGTTCGCCGGCCAGGAGGCCCGGTTCACGTTCCGGTTGGAAAATCCCGATCCAAAACCGCGCTACGGCGTCGCCCTGCAATGGCGCGACCAGCCGCCCCAGTATGTGGATCTACCGGCGAATGGCGTGGCGGTGATCACCTTGGGTGTTCCCACCCAGCGGCGCGGCTGGCTGCGGACCGGGCGGGTGCGGATGCTGACCCACTATCCTTTGGGGCTGTTGCAATCGTGGAGTTGGGTGGAGTTCGAGCAGGGTTGCCTGGTCTATCCGGCGCCGCGCGGCCGGCGTCCCCTCCCGGCGGCGACGCCGAACAGCGCGGGCAGAGGCCTGGGCGAACAAGGGGCGGGCAGCGAGGATTACGGCGGGTTTCGATCCTACGCGCGGGGCGATTCGCCGCGCCGGATCGCCTGGAAGGCCACGACCCGCACCGAGCAACTGCTGGTCAAGAATTTTACCGATCAAGCCCGGCCGGAATTGTGGTTGGACTGGCGACTGCTGGGGATCGACAACGTCGAACCGCGTCTGGCGCAACTTTGTCAGTGGGTGCTGAAGGCCGAGAACGAGGGTCGGAAGTACGGTCTGCATCTACCGGGCATCCGCATCCCGCCCGCCCACGGTGACGCGCATCGCCGCCGTTGTCTGGAAGCGCTGGCGCTGTTCGATGATACCGGTTGGATTTCCAGGCGAAAGGAGGTCGCGTAGCCCGCCAACCGCTGACAACCGGTCTTATCCCCATCCCGCATTCATCACCCACCACCCCCGACCCGCGTCTCCACCCACAGCCGATCCCGCAATCCCGACGAACGGCGCAACCGCCGCTCGACCGCCGCCGCGAACACCGTGGGTTCTCCATAAAAACTCGCCTGTTGTTTGGCGCGGGTCAGCGCCGTATACAGCAGTTCCCGGCTCAGAACCGGCGAGGGTTCGTTGGGCGTCACCACCAGCACCCGATCAAATTCCGAACCCTGGCTCTTATGCACCGTCATCGCGTAGACGGTCTCATGTTCCGGCAAGCGGGCTGGCGCGAACCCGCGCAACGCGCCGTCGTTGCCCAGGAAAAACACCCTCATGCGTTGCGGGTCGGCGGGGTCCGGCAAGGTCATCCCGATGTCGCCGTTGAACAGCCGCAGGTTGTAATCGTTGCGCACGATCATCACCGGCCGCCCGAGATACCAGTCCTGACGCGGGTCGATCAAGCCCCGGCCGCGCAACAGTTCTTCGCACAGTTGGTTCGATGCCTCGACTCCAAACGGTCCCCGCCGCAAGGCGCACAACACCCGGAATTGATTGAACCGCGCGAACACCTCCACCGGCCCGGCCCCGTCCCGCGCCGCTTGCAGGTAGGGCGCGAAGCCCGCCGTCACCGGTTCCGCCAACCGCTCCGGCAATTCGGCGGGATCGGCCAGGATGCGCCAGGCGATATCGTCGTGCGCCGCGTTCTCCAGTAATTCCAGCGCCTCCGCCGCCCGGCCCCGGTTGATCGCGCGCGCGAGCGCGCCGATGCCACTCGCCGCGCCGAACCGGAAACTGTGGCGCAATAGCACGATGGCGTCGGCCAGGGGCGACGGCGACTCCC
>JAWOHQ010000243.1:0-3842 GCA_046485105.1 Candidatus Competibacteraceae bacterium
ATCCTGTCGGCGATGCTGGCCAAGCGTATGGGCGCACGCAAGGTGATGGCGCTGATCAATCGGGTCTCCTACGTGGACTTGGTGGAGTCCTCCGGCATCATCGATATCGCCATTTCGCCGCAACAGGCCACCATCGGCAGCCTGCTGACCCATGTCCGCCGCGGTGACGTCGCCAAGGTTCACTCGCTGCGGCGCGGCGCCGCCGAAGCGATCGAGGCGGTGGCCCATGGCGACTATAAGACGTCCAAAGTGGTGGGGCGGCGTCTTGACGAGATCCGGCTGCCGCCCGGCGCCACCATCGGCGCCATCGCCCGCGCCGACGAAGTGATCATTTGCCACCACGACACCATGATCGAGGCCGACGATCACGTGATCCTGTTTCTGGTAGACAAGAAGTGGGTGTCCGAGGTCGAGCAGTTGTTCGCGGTGGGAGCGACCTTCCTATAGGCGCGCGCCCCGTCATGATCCCTGTGTTAGAATCAAACGGCCCCGAACCGGGGGATTGCGCCCCCGCCAGAACTCCAAAATCCCAGGCGTTGACAGGATCCCGAACATGACCGCATTCAATTTCGAACAGGCGCGCCACAATATGATCGAGCAGCAGATCCGGCCGTGGGATGTGCTGGATCAGCGCGTGCTGGATGTGCTCGCCCGCGTGCCGCGCGAGGATTTCGTCCCGGAGCGCTACCGCAATCTGGCGTTCGGTGATTTGGCTATTCCGCTGGGTCACGGCGAATTCATGCTGAAGCCGAATGTCGAGGGCCGGATCCTGCAGGCGCTGGCGGTGCAGCCGAACGACCGGGTATTGGAAATCGGCACGGGCAGCGGTTACTTGACCGCCTGCCTGGCGCGGTTGGCCGCCAGCGTGGTCAGCGTGGATATCGTCTCTGATTTCATCGACTCCGCCCGAATCAAGCTCAAGACCCACAGTCTTGGCTCCGTGGCGCTACACACCGGCGACGCGAGCGGCGGTTGGGGCGAGCGCCGTTACGACGCGATCGCCGTCACCGGTTCGGTGGCCACGGTCGCCGATCACTGGCGGCAAAGCCTGAGTCTGGGCGGGCGGCTGTTCGTCGTGGTCGGCCAGCCGCCGGTGATGGAAGCGCTGCTGATCACCCGGCTCGGCGAACGCGAGTGGCTTCAGGAAAGCCTGTTCGATACCGATCTGCCGCCGTTGCGCAACGCCGCCCCGTCCAGGGTCTTCGAATTCTGAGAAACTGTACAAACCCCCCTCTCCCTGTGGGAGAGGGGTTGGGGGTGAGGGCTTTATTTTCAATGGGTTATTCAGCAAGAGGCTGTACAAAAACGCCTCTAAGAACTGATTTGGCCTGTAACCGTTACCTTTAGCCTTAAATCAGGGGAGCCTGTCAGCCATGTCCAAAATGCGGTATCTGGTATTGGCCTGTATAATCTCCGCCTTGGGTGGCCATTCGGCGGCGGCGGAAGATCTCATGCAAGTCTACCGTGAAGCTCTGGACAGCGATCCGGTGATCAGATCCGCCGCCGCCAGCCGGGAAGCCGCTCAGGAGGTCAAACCGCAGGCCCGCGCGCTGCTGCTGCCGAGCGTCGGAGCCCGGCTCGAGCAGGGACGGACCTTTGGCATCGCTGGGTCGCCACGGGGCGACTCGTCATTCAATAATCATAGTTACTCGATTGGTCTGACGCAGCCCATTTACAACCGGGACAGTCAAGTCCGGCAGCGGCTGGCGGATGCCACGGTCAATCGATCCGACGTCGATTTTCTCAATACCGAGGACGAATTGATCCTGCGCGTGGCGCAGGGTTACTTCGGGGTGCTGCGGGAACTCGATAACCTGACGTTCGCCACGGCGGAGAAAAACGCCTTCGCTCGCCAGCTCGAACAGGCCAACCGGCGGTTCGAGGTCGGTCTGGCGACCATCACCGACGTCTTCGATGCTCAGGCGCGCTTCGACGCCGCCGTTTCCCAGGAGATCAGCGCCATTAACGCGCTGGCCGATGCCCGGGAGTTCCTGCGGCAACTGACCGGTCAGGAGTATGCTCAGCTCAAAACGCTCAGCGAACGAATGCCCTTGGCGCTACCCAACCCGAGCAATCCGGAGGAGTGGACGCGCATGGCGCTGGAAAATAACCTGCGGTTGCGCAGCGCCCGTTTTGGCGTGGATCAGGCTCGGGAAAACATCAAGCTGCAGAAAGCCGGGCACTACCCGACCCTCAATCTGAACGCCAGCCGCGCCGATATCGACGGCGGCTCAAGCAACGTGGCCAGCAGCCAGGTCAATCTCGAACTGAACATTCCGCTGTATACCGGTGGCGCGGTATCCTCACGCTCCCGCGAGGCGGCCTACAACTACGAGGCCGCCCGGCAGGACCTGGAAAACCTGCAACGTGATACCCTGCGGACCGTGCGTAATGCCTATCGCGGCCAGGAGACCGCCATCAGTCAGATCAAGGCGCTCGACCAGACCCGCGTGTCCACTCGCAGCGCTCTGGAAGCCAACCAGGCCGGTTTCGAGGTCGGCACCCGCACCATCGTGGACGTGCTGGATGCCGAGCGCAATGTCTTCCGCGCCGAAAGCGAGTACTCGACGGCCCGCTTTTCCTACATCGCCAATTTTCTGGTGCTCAAACAGGCCGCCGGTCAACTCTCCGAAGCGGATTTGGTGGAGATCAACGGCTGGCTGGACCAACCGCGACCGACGGATGGTCGTCTCCCCCCGGCACCAGACCAAGGATCGGGAAAGGCCAGCGCCGGCGCCCGCCGAACGAACGGCAAGGCCACCCAATAGGTGCAACGATGACGGGGCGATGGACAACGCCAAACCTTCTCCATGGGTGACGGGTTGAATCCCCCACCCTCACCCCCAACCCCTCTCCCGCTGGCGGGAGAGAGGGGTAGCCTACTGTTTCCAGGACCAGCCCCCGTCGCGCCCGCCGGCTTGCCGCGCCGCCTGGGGGCCATCATTTACGACGGCCTGCTGTTGGCTGGGGTTCTGTTCGGCGCGACCGCGCTGGCGCTGGGAGTGGCGGTGGCGATGGTCGGCGGCGAGGCGTTTAAGGCGCACAATCCGCTGACCGGCAATCCGCTTTTTTCTACCTATCTGCTGCTGGTTTGTTTCTTTTTCTACGGGGGATTCTGGATCCACGGCGGCCAGACCCTGGGCATGCGCGCCTGGCGATTGCGCGTGCGGCGGCGCGATGGCCGGGGCATCGGCTGGTGGCAGGCGCTGCTGCGGTTTCTGATCGGGGGCCTGTGGCTGGCTCCGACCGCCTATTTGCATCGAGTCCTGGAAATCGGAATTGGTCTCAGCCTCGCCGGCGGATTGGGATGCCTGCTGCTGCTGTTGGCTTTGCGTCTGCCTGACTGGTTCTCGGACACCGAACTGGTGGTGCTGCCCAAGTCCTGAGAGCCCCTCTCCCGCAGGCGGGAGAGGGGCGGGGGTGAGGGCGGTTTTGCAACCGATAAGCACGGCCAAGCGCCTAAAACAGTTCCGAGTTTTTCTCGGTTCTACTTCCCCAGCCGCACCCCGCCGCCCTTGCTGAATTCCAACCCATCCCTCCCGGCGTCCACCGCCACCGTATCGCCCGACCCGAACTCGCCGGCCAGAATCCGTCGCGCCAGGGGATTTTCCAACTCCTGCTGGATGGCCCGCTTGAGCGGCCGCGCGCCGTAGACCGGATCGAAGCCGGCCTCGCCCAGCCGGTCCAGCGCCGCTTCGGTAATCTCCAGTCCCATCTGCCGGTCGGCCAGTCGCTGGCGCAGATAGCGGATCTGGATATCGGCGATGGCGCGAATCTGGTCGCGGCCCAGCGGGTGGAACACCACCACCTCGTCGATGCGGTTGACGAACTCCGGCCGGAAG
>JAWOHQ010000311.1:0-2810 GCA_046485105.1 Candidatus Competibacteraceae bacterium
ATCTGGCCGGTGGGTATAACGCACCCCATGGCCTACCGCCGCCCCTCGCCGCCGGCGCGCCGCAGGAGCGCATCCAGCGCGCGGGTCGGCAGCAGCCGGCGCAAGACAGCGAACAGGTAGGTCGGCACGGTGACGGGATACCGCGCGCGCGGTCGGGGACTTTCCAGGGCGTGGATCACCCGCTTCAGCACCGCTTCCGGCGGTAGGGTGAACGGCGCGGCCGGTCCTTCCTTGAGCAAGCGCGCCTCCATCGCCCGATACTTTTCTCGATGGGGGCTGGTTTCGGGGCGGATGTGCCGCAGGTAGGCGGCGTGGGCGTTGTCGCGGAACCGGCTGAGAATCGGTCCCGGCTCGATCAGGCAGATGTGAATGCCCGTGCCGACCAGCTCCAGGCGCAGAGTGTCGGCCAGACCTTCCAGCGCGAACTTGCTGGCGACGTAGGCCCCGCGATAGGGCAAGGCCACCAGCCCCAGCACCGAACTGTTGTACAGAATCCGTCCCCTACCCTGTTGGCGCATCACTGGCAGCACTTGATTGGTCAGTTCCTGCGTGCCGAACAGATTGGTCTCGAACTGCTCTTGCAACGCCGCGCGGCTCAAATCCTCCACCGCGCCCGCCTGACCGTAGGCCCCATTGTTGAACAGCGCGTCCAAACGCCCGCCGGTTTGCGCCAGCACCGCCGCCACCGCTGCGTGGATCGACGCGGAATCCCGCAAATCCAGCGGCAGGCTTTCCAGTCCCTCGGCTTGCAGCCTGGCCACGTCCGCAGCCTGACGCGCGGTCGCGAACACTCGCCAGCCCCGCGCCCGCAGCCCTCGGGCGACGCACAAACCGATGCCCGAGGAACAGCCGGTGATCAGAAGGGTTCTTTGCTCGGTCATCAGCGCCTCGTGAGTGCAGTCCAAGGTTTTCAAATCACGCATCCAGTCCAGCGATCACCAGTGTGTCGTCGCACGACAGCCGTCCAGCAGCCCGGCGAATCCCAGCAGCATTGATCCAGTACCAATTCCTCTTTTATCACAGCTTGTTGGAGTGAGTGCGATCGCTCAACGGATGGACTGCATGAAAAAAACCAGTCCCAGCAGGGCCACGGTTTCGATGATGCCCACGACCATGATGAAGATGCCGAAGCCTTTGCCGGTCTCGCCCATCGCATCGGCGGCCACCGCGCCCACTTTTCCCTGGAGCGCCGCGGAAGCGCTGATCACCAGGCCGCCCAACAGCCCCATGGCCAACAGGGTCGAGGGTTCGGTCGCTCCCGAAGCGCCTTTGATCGCATTCATGAGAATCATGCCATAGATGATTTGCGAGAGCGGCGCGCCCACGAACGCGATGAGCATGAACGGCGGGGTACGATTCTCCTGGAAACATTTCTTCCAGGCGCCCAGCGTGGCCATCGCCGCCGCCGTTGCCCCAAAGGCCGAGCCGAAAAAGGGTAGCGTCAGGGCGAGCACGAAGCCGAGTTCGGCAAGCAGTTTGGTGGTATCCATAAAGGTCATGAATGGCTGGCTGGGGTGGGAGCGCCTGGGGACGCCGGATCGAGATCGCTGGCGGTCAGGAGGCGGAAGGGTTCGTAGGGAATACCGGACCAGGTCACGTTCAGGTGCCGGGAAAATTCCAGCAGGTTCAGGCGCAGGCCATGCACGATGACGCCGAGCGCGCCGAGCAGGAGGTTGACCGAATGGCCGAGCACCACGAGCAGGGCCGCGCCCAGGGCGGCCACCACGCCGTCAAAACCGACCTCGAGCGCGAGCCGATTAAAAGCGACGGCGACTTCCTTGGTAGCCAGGCCGATGGCGAACAGCCGCAGATAGGACACCATGTCCGAGAAGCTGCTGATGGCGGTCAGGAGATTCAGCGGAAGGTTCAACAGGCCGCGCCCGACGCCGCGCGCAAAATTGCCGCCGGTTTGCTCGCCGAACAGCACGACACCCACCAGTCCGCTCGCCGCCAGGATGATGGCCACCGACAATTGTCCCTCGCCCACAAGAACCCATACCGCCGCGACGTAAGCGGCCCACACCACCAGCATCCAGCCCAGATCCGCCAGCGATTGCAGCGATCGATGGCGCCAGGCCGCCCAGAGATGCGCGAGCGTGAGGTGAACCGCCCCGAGCGTCAGGCAGAGCCAGATGAGGGTGGCTTCGTTGTCCGCCACAAAGGTGTTGAGGGAGGGAACGACGAGACCGCGCAATCCCGGCAGTTCGGCGAGTTGGGGAACGCCGAACCACAGGCCGTTCATGGCCCCCCAGATCACGGTCGCGGCGGAGAGGAGATAAAAGAGCGGGAGAGTCCGTCGCGGGATGGCGGGGAAGCACCGGGACGCCACGAACGTCGTCGCCAGCAGGAGGAGTCCATAACCCGCGTCGCCCAGAATCATCGCGAAGAACAGGATGAAGAAGATCAGAAAGAGGCCGCTGGCGTCAAACTCGTGGTAACCGGGCAGCACCCGGAGAAAGTCCATCACCGGCTGAAACAGCGCGGTGAAGCGCGAGTTCCGCAGCAAGGTCGGCGTCGGGTCATCGTCCTCAGGCTCGGCCACGACCAGACCCCAGCCATTCTCCGCAGCCCGCCGGTGGAGTTCGGCCAGACGAGCGGCGGGGCAGAAGCCTTGCAAACAGGCGACCCGTTCGTCGCCGCTCAAGGCCGCGCGCGCCTGCGCGAACCGCCGCGCATTCAGGAAATGGAGCTGGCTCGCCCGCAGCAGCGGGGCTTGCGCGATCCATGTTCCGAGTCGGTCCCGGGTTTCGGCCAGCGCCCGTTCGCTGGCGGCGATGCGAGCTTCCAGTTCGTCCAGCCCGAGGTCCGGC
>JAWOHQ010000332.1:0-3736 GCA_046485105.1 Candidatus Competibacteraceae bacterium
GCTGTTGCGGGACCACACCCGCAACCTGCTCGGCCCCGAGCCCAACAACCGGCAGGTGCGGATCATGGTGACCATGCCCAGCGAAGCCGCCACTCGCCCGGAACTGGTGCGGGATCTGTTGAAGGCCGGCATGGATGTGATGCGGATCAACTGCGCGCACGACAGCCCCGAAGCCTGGCGGGCGATGGTGAATCACCTCCGGCGCGCCGAGCGGGAAGTCGGCCGCAGTTGCCGGGTGCAAGCCGATCTGGGCGGACCGAAGCTGCGCACCGGTCCCCTGTCCGCGGCGGGCCGTCTGCTCAAGATTCGCCCGCGACGCGACTATTTGGGCCGGGTTCTGGCTCCGGCGCTGGTTTGGCTCACGCCGGCCGACGCGCCCGAAGATCCGCCGGAGCGGGTTGGATCGGTCATGCCGGTCAGCTCGGTGCTGCTGGAACAGGCCGAGGCCGATGATGAACTCTGCTTCAGCGACGGCCGGGAACGCGAGCGCGGGTTGCGTATCGTGTCCCGCCGAGGTCGCTCCTGTTTGGCCGAAGCCGAACAGGTCATCTACGCCATGGACCAGGCGCCCGTCGACCTGATTCGGAGCGATGCGGTCATCGCCAGCGGCTTCATCGGTCCCTTGCCGGAAATCACGCCGCCCATCATGCTGTTTCCGAACGATATGTTGATCCTGACCCGCGAGGCGGCGCTCGGGGAAGACGCCGTGCGCGACGAGTCGGGCGCCGTGGTCAGCCCGGCTCACACCCACTGCACCCTGGAGGCCGCGTTCCAGTCGGTCCGACCGGGCGAGCATGTGTGGCTGGACGACGGCAAGATCGGTGGCATGGTCAAGGCCAACGATGGCGAGTGCATTTCCATCCAGATCACCCAAACTGGGGCCAACGGCGGCCGCTTGCGGGCGGAGAAGGGCATCAATTTCCCCGATACCCAGTTCGAGATGTCGGCCCTGACCGACAAGGATATCGCCGACTTGGCGCAGGTCGTCGGTTATGTGGACATGGTGGCGCTGTCGTTTCTGCGTGGGCCGGACGATGTGCTGTTGCTGGAGGATCACCTGCATCGGCTGGGCGCCGGCCATCTCGGGATCGTGCTCAAGATCGAGAACCGGCAGGCGTTTGAGAATCTGCCCCGGATTCTGCTGGCCAGTCTGCGCTCGCCGCCGGTGGGGGTGATGGTGGCGCGGGGCGATCTGGCGGTGGAGGTGGGTTTCGATCGTCTGTCCGAGGTCCAGGAGGAAATCCTGTGGCTGTGCGAAGCCGCTCACGTGCCGGTGATCTGGGCGACGCAAATTCTGGAGGGCATGGCCAAGAAGGGTTCGCCGTCGCGGGCCGAGGTGTCGGACGCGGTGATGAGCAGCCGGGCCGAGTGCGCGATGCTCAACAAGGGACCGTACATCGTCGAAACCGTGCGGTTCCTGAGCGACATCCTGTCGCGCATGGACACCCATCACGACAAACGCAAGGCCATGCTGCGCCGGCTGTCCATCGCGACGTTGTAGGCCCGGCCATCGCCCGCGCCGCCGCGAGAAAACCAGCAAAAAAAGCCAGTTTCACGGAGAAACTGGCTTCTGGCCAAGGTGCTGCAGAGAGTCGGGGATCGGAGAACTCTCAACCAAGCCTAACTACCTCATTCATTCCTCGCCCCAAGCTCTCTCCCGTTCGTGGACTGCCGCACAAATTTTACCAGGTTGGGGCAGGCTCCCACGCCGGAGCGGGGGAGCCCGGTCAAAGTGTCGCGGAGCGCCGGGGATCAAGGCTTCCCGATGGTCACCGCCAGGTTGTTGGTCTTATCGGTGTAGGTGACCGAACTCACGTTCTTGCGGATCCCGCTCAGGGAGAACGAGCAACGGTTTTGGCCGCTGGCGATGGTGCATTCACCGGTGTTCTTGCCGAGGCTCCAGGACCCCGCCGTCGAGGCGCCGGCCGGACCATTCAGCGTGACGGTCGCGATCCAGGTGTTCCCGCTATTGGTGCTGGTTCCGGTCAGGGTGAGCGCCGGCTCGGTCGCAGGGTCGGGCGCCGAGACCGGGTTGCTGACGGTGACCGTCACCTGACTGGACTGGCCCGGGTTGCCGGCGGCGTCGTGGGCGACGGCGGTCAGGGTCGTGGATCCGTCGGCGACCTTGCTGGTGTCCCAAGTGAAATCGTAGGGTGAGGTGGTGTCGCTGGCGACCAGTTTATTGTTCGCATACAGATCGACCCGGGTCACGCCGACGTTGTCGGTGGCGCTGACGCCGACCGCCGTCACGCCGGAGACCGTGGCGCCGCCCGTGGGCGAGGTGATGCTGGCCGTCGGCGCCTGGGTGTCGGTGGGTTCGGGCGCCGAGACCGCATTGCTGACAGTCACCGTCACGCCGCTGGAGAAGCCCTGGTTGCCGGCGGCGTCGTAGGCGTAGGCCACCAGCGTCGCGGACCCGTCGGCCATCGTGGTGGTATCCCAACTGAAACCGTAGGGTGCGATAATGTCGTCCTCGGGAATCTTCTGCCCGTTGACGTACAGCTCGACGCGCGTCACGCCGACGTTGTCGGTGGCGCTGACATCGACCGTCGCCAGACCGGAGACCGTGGCGCCGCCCTTGGGCGAGGTGATGCTGGCCACGGGCGCCTGAATATCGCTGGTGAGGAGTTTGACCGCCTTGGCGACGGCGGCGGCGGCATCGATCCGGCCGTGGCCGTAGTAGGCATCCCAGCCGGCGGCGCCCAAATCCACCGCCGTGCTTTGCAGGACGCCGTCGATCTCCGGAGGCGAAAGCATACTGTTGGCATCCATCACCAGCGCCGCCACGCCGGCCACGATCGGGCTGGAGAACGAGGTACCCTTAGCATTCGAATAGCCGCCGCCCCGCGCCGTGGTGAGGATGGATTCGCCGGGCGCGGCCAAATCGACATAGGCGCCGTAACTGGAAAAACTGCTGCGTGTGTCGCTGCTGTTGGTGGCGGCGACGCTCAGCATGGTATCGCTGGCGCTGATGTTTTCCTGGCCGCCGCTGTTGCCGGCCGCGACTACCACCACCCCGCCCTTGTTGCGCATGTGTTGGGCGGCGTTCTGCACCGAGGAACTGCCCGACACGCCGTTGTAGCTGATATTGGCGATCTTCGCCCCCTGATCGGCGGCCCAGGTCACGCCCTTCGCGACCGTGCTCCAGTAAGCGTAACCGTCGGGTTGGGCAATCCGCACTGGCATGATTCGCGCCTGTCCGGCCACCGACGCGACGCCGGTACCATTGTTGGTGGTCGCCGCGGCCGTACCTGCCACCCAGGTGCCGTGATTATGGGTATCGCTGGTGTCCGCGTTATTGTCGTAGAAATTCCAGCCCGGCACTATCTGCCCGGCCAGATCGGGGTGCGTGGCATCCACGCCGGTATCGAGAATGGCGATGGTGATGCTGGCGCCCATGGTCGGATTCCAATCCCAGGCGCTGGGCGCGGCGATCTTGGGCAGGTGCCAGGGTTTCGAGTAATCTGGGTCGTTCGGGGTAAAACCGGGTTCGACCAGCATGTCCTTCTCGACAAACTCGACATGCGGGTTGCGAGCCAGCGCGCGGGTCACGGCTTCGAGGGCTTGGGGGGGCACTTGGACCAGATGGACGCCGATCTGCTCGATCCGCCCCACCGCCCGGCCGTTTTGCGCCTTGAGGATCTTCTCCTGTTCCTTTTGCGGCAGACCGGCCCGGAACTGCACCAGCACCCGGTCTTCGGCCCAGCGACCACGGGCTTGAGCGTGAGCGTCCGAC
>JAWOHQ010000429.1:0-2640 GCA_046485105.1 Candidatus Competibacteraceae bacterium
TGAAAAATCGAAACAGTACGTCGAGCCGCTGGCGCAAGCGCTGGAAGCGCCGATCTTCATGCCCTTGGATGTGAGTCAGCCGGGCCATCTCGAAGCGTTGTTCGAGGAAATCACCCGACAATGGGGCCGGCTCGACATCCTGGTCCACTCGATCGCCTTCGCCCCCAAGGACGACTTGCAGGGCGGCTTGCTCAACTGCTCGGCGGCCGGGTTCGCCGAGGCGATGGACATCTCCTGCCACTCCTTCATCCGCATGGCCCGACTGGCCGCGCCGCTGATGACCGAAGGCGGCACACTGTTCGCCATGAGCTACCACGGGGCGGCGCACGTGGTGCCAAACTACAACGTGATGGGGCCGGTCAAGGCCGCGCTGGAGTCGTCCTGCCGCTATCTGGCCTACGAACTGGGCCGGGAAGGCATCCGGGTCCACGCCATCTCGCCGGGACCGCTCAAGACCCGGGCGGCCTCGGGGCTGAAAGACTTCGATCTGCTGCTCAACGAAGCGATGGAGAAGGCGCCGCTCGGCGAACTGGTGGACATCATGGACGTCGGCTTCACCTGTGCCTATCTCGCGACCCCCTACGCCCGGCGCCTGACCGGCAGCACGGTGTACGTGGACGGCGGCGTGAACATCATGGCTTGACGCAGGCCGGCGGGTTCGGAGAGGAGTGCTCGTCGAATCCGCCGAACAATTAAGGAGAACCCCCATGCCGTTTCGCTTGCTGCAATCGATTTTTTCCGGTCCCAGCCCGCCTAGCAAATTCGACAAGGAGTTGATGCTGCGCGGCATCGAACGGGTAGTGGACGGCACCGATCCCCGCCTGCGGGCGGTGAGCCACTACCGGCGCAAGCTGTGGGAGCCGGTGGAGCGCGCCATCGACTACGTGGTGACCTTCGTCAACGCCCTGCCGCCCGCCATCGCCGCCGATCGCCAAGGCTACATGGCCGATCCCCGATTGCGCGCCCTGTTCGCCTCGCCCGAGAGTTTGCGGGAAATTCTGAGTTTCAGCGACGGGACCCGGAACTACCTGAAACAGGCCCCTACCCCCTTGCCCGCGGAGCTGTATGCAGGCCTCGGCGCGGCGCGGGTCGAGAAGACCGTGCTTGGGATCGATCTCGACGGAGACATCCTCCGGCGGGACGTGCCGCAAACCGTGGTCAACTTCTGCGACCACCGGGTGGTTTTCCTCACCGCCAACGAGCAGGACACCCGCCGGGAACTGATGAGGCGCGCGGCCGATTACCTGATCGAGACCGCCCTGGGGCGCCTGATCTCCAGCCGCGTCCAAAAGACCCAACTGGAACAGCAACAACGAAAATTGCTCCAGCAAAAATCCAGCCTGCTGAGGGAAGCCCAGGTCGGCTTCGAATCTCTGGCGGAATCGGCCACGACGAAGCCGGTCGATTTGAACTCCTTAGAACAACAGCTTCAGGAAGTAGAAACCGAACTGGGACAACTGCGCGCCGATTCAGCCACGCTCGACAAACATCTCGCCAAAGTCGCCGCCACGCTGAGCGAACCGGAAAAGTATCTGCGGCTGGAGTCGATCTCGCTCAACCTGGACCACATGAATACCAAGGTGCCGCCCAACTCCCCGCGGGTCGCGAACTCGATGACCTTCGACGAAATCGTGCTGGGGAAAGATCGCCGGGTCGCCGCGCTGTTCGTCCGCTTCCCCAGCGACCAGCTTTTGCCGCAACCCGACTTTTTCGAGGAAGCCAACCGATTGCTGCAATCGGTCCGCTGAGCCAAACCCGCCGCCCGATGCGGATGGCCGTATTCCGTCCCTGTTTGCCTGACCCTGTTTTCCGGAGATTTTTCCATGAGCGATCAAACCCCAAAAACTCCCGATGTCGCCGCCGCCATCAAGGAACTGCGTCGTTATCTGCTGGAAAAAGGTCATCACTTCGAGCGCGGCCCCCGCTACGAAGGCCAAGCCAAGGCGCTGTCCAGTGTGGCCCAAACGGTGAAAACCTATGAAGGGAGGGGTTACACCCAATACATGCAGGTCGGCAACCCGCCGGTCTACGCGATGCTGGCGCGCGGCCGCCAGGAGGTGCATGTCTTTCAGCCGCAGGATCCGCAAGTCCGGGAATGGTTGGAGGATGACCGGAAGGCGCTGAACGATCCGACCGTGCGCGCGTACCTGCTGCAGAGCGCCGGGCTGAGCGAAGGCGACGTTCCCGTCGCCAGCAAACCGCAGCGTTTTCGCATCACCGATGTGGATGGCGTGTTCATCATCACCAGCGAGGAGGCCCCGCCCGAACGGCGGTGAGGAACTGACCGAAGTTGGGCGTTGCTGCAAGGGGAGAGGCTCAAGTTGCTGGCTGGGGCGTTGCTCTAAACGTGCTCTTCCGAGATTTAGCTTCGAATTCGTCTGACACTCGCACACTTTGCAATAGAAGAAAACATCATGAAAGTCATCATCGTGGGGGGAGTGGCCGGCGGAGCGTCATGCGCGGCGCGTCTGCGCAGGCTGGACGAACAAGCGGAAATCCTCATGGTGGAACGCGGGCCGTATGTGTCCTACGCGAACTGCGAACTGCTCGTGGAAGGTCTTTTCGCTCGCCACGAGCAGGCTCGCTTCCTTCTCGATCACGCCGCCGACGTGGTAAGGCAGCCCGCAGTTCGCGTAGGAC
>JAWOHQ010000289.1:0-7971 GCA_046485105.1 Candidatus Competibacteraceae bacterium
CGCCGCAGCCGGAAGACCGATGCCCCGCCCATGCCATCCAGCGGTTTGACCACCACGTCATTCTGTTCGTCCAGGAATCTTTTGATGTACGCCGGCTCCCGGCTGACCAGGGTCGGCGGACAGCACTGGGGAAAGTGCAGGGCAAAGAATTTCTCGTTGGCGTCGCGCAAGCCACGGGGCTGGTTGACCACGAGCACACCGGCCATCTCGGCCAATTCCAGCAGATAAGTCGTATATATGTATTCCATGTCGAAGGGCGGATCCTTGCGCATCAGGATCACCTCCAGTTCCGCCAGCGGCAATTCCCGCTCGCCGTGAAAGACGAACCAATCTTGTGGGTCGTCTTTCACGGCCAGCAGCCGGGAGCGGCCGAACGCCTGGTCGGCGCGAGCGTAAAGATCGGCGGGTTCAAAGTAATGCAATTCCCAGCCGCGGGCTTGGGCGGCCAACAGCATGGCGAAGGTGGTGTCTTTCTTGATCGTGATGGTGGCGATGGGATCCATCACCACGCCGAGTTTGATGGTCATAATCGGCAGGTCCGTAAGGGTGGCGTTTCCGCTCCGGAGGTCCGGCGGGACGGTCGAACCGCGCGGCGCTGGATGGCGGTTGCTGGGGTCTGAGTCATGGCGTTATTGCCATGAGTATGCTAAAAATCATGCGAAATCGCGCAAAAAAAGTTCAAAGCCTTTGTTATTATGTCCGGACGCACCGTTGATCGAGGCCCGATGGGAGCTTCCAGATCAGGGCGCGCTCGAGACGCCCGACTTCAGGTTCCGCTCATGTAAGGACAGCCCTGTGGCAGATGCGGTAATCAATCCCTCCGCGGCAACGCCGCCGCATCCCTTCGACATCCTGTTGCGACTCGACGCACGGATCCGCAAACGGGCGCCGGCCACGACGGCCAGCGCCCAACTCTCGGAAATGCGCGGACGGCTTGCGCTGCGTCTTAGCCCGTGGAACCTGCTATTCTCCATGGATAACGTCGCCGAGATCATCCCGGTTCCACGCATCACCCGAGTACCTGGGGTCAAACGCTGGTTGCTGGGTATCGCCAACCTGCGCGGCAAGGTGGTTTCAGTCTCGGATTTGCGGGATTTCCTGACCGGCCGGCCTAACGTGCAACAGCCGGGCAGTCAGATTGTTGTGGTGCATACTGGCGGCTGGGATTACGGTCTGTTGGTAGACGAAATCGTCGGCATGCGGCACTTTGGACCACAGCAACGGTTACCCTCCCTGGATGGAGTGGACGCGAGCCTGCGACCCTACATCACCGAGGGTTTCCTAAATGACCAACAGAACTGGCTGGTCTTCGATACAGGCAAGCTGATGGCGGATTCCCGGTTTTTGAACGCGGCCCATTAGGGTTTTGAGATTTCCCCCGCCGAATCTGGAACGGGATCGATCAGGATCATTTTTCAACGAGAAATAGATAATGCGTGATTCGCAAGACCTCTCGGCGTTAAAAGGATTTTCCGCCACATACCTGGCGCTGCTGGGGACGCTGGTGTTGTTCATCATGCTGATGGGCGTCATCTTCGTAATGCTGGCCCGGCAGAACGAGCAAAACGAAATCTCTTTCAAGCTGGCCAGCGAACAACGCTTGTTGTCGCGGGCGATCGTGGCCGAAGCCCTCGAGGCCGCGCGCGGCAGGGAAGCGGCGTTCGCCCGGATCGAGGACAGCCGCAACCGCTTCGCGCAAACCCTGAACGACCAGAAGAACGGCAACCCCGCATTGGGACTGCCGCCCTCGCCGACCGCCCTTCAGCCCTATCTGGGCGAACTGGAAAGTCGCTGGCAACCGATCCAGGCCGAAATCGACACCATTCTGGTGGGACGCGACGCGGTCGTGTCGGTCAGCAATATCGTGCCCTTGCTGGAAAGTTCCCTGACCCGGATGAACACGTTGTCCGACGAGGTTGCCAGGAGCCTGTCCAGCAGCCGGGCCGATCCCCAGCAAGTCTATCACGCCACCAAACAGTTGCAGTTGGGCGAGCAAATCACCAGCGATCTCCGGCGAATGCTGACCGAGAGCGGCTTGACCGCCGCCGCCGCCGCCGACCGGTTCAGCCGCAACGTCAATCTGTTTGGCCGAACGCTCAAGGGCATGCGGGAAGGCGATGTCCGAGGGGGGATCGAGCGGGTGACCCTCCCCGACAGCGCCGCCAAGCTGGCCGATCTCGCTGAGTTGTTTCGATCGCTCGAAACCGAAACCGCGCGCATCGTCGAGAAATCGCCGGAACTGGTCCGGATCCAGAACGCCGCCCAGAGTATCGCCGAGCGGGGCGACGCCTTGCTGGAAGCGACCGTCAAACTGCTCGACGCCTACACCGAACACAGCCGCCAGTTGAACGTGTTCGGCATCCCGCTCACCCATCAGGTCGCCTATCTGCTAGGGATCGTGGCGCTGATCCTGTTGTTCGGGCTGTTCTATGTCCAGAACCGGGAAAGCCGGCAGCGACTGGTCGAAAGCGAACAGCGCAAGCAGGCGACCGAAGAGCAGAACCGTCGCAACCAGGACGCAATCCTGCGCCTGCTGGACGAACTGGGCAACCTCGCCGAAGGCGATCTGACCGTGCAGGCCAGCGTCACGGAGGATATCACCGGCGCCATCGCCGACTCGGTCAATTACGCCATCGAGGCGCTGCGCGATCTGGTCTCCACCATCAACAACACCTCGGGGCTGGTCGCGGCCGCCGTGCAGGAAACCAGCGCCATCGCCGACCGGCTGGCCAAATCCAGCGAAATTCAGGCCCGGCAGATCGATAACGCCAGCGCCACCGTGACCCAGATGGCGCAGTCCATGGACGAGGTATCGTCCAAAACCGCCGCCTCCGCCGAGGTGGCCGAGAAATCGGTGGGTATCGCCCATGAAGGCGGCGACCGGGTCCGGCGCACGATTCAGGGCATGAATACCATTCGCGAGCATATCCAGGACACCTCCAAACGCATCAAGCGTCTGGGTGAGTCCTCGCAGGAAATCGGCGATATCGTGGCTTTGATCAACGACATCGCCGATCAGACCAACATCCTGGCGCTGAACGCCGCGATCCAGGCCTCGGCCGCGGGCGACGCCGGCCGCGGCTTCGCGGTGGTCGCCGATGAAGTGCAACGGCTGGCGGAGCGGTCCGGCAACGCCACCAAGCGCATCGAGACGCTGGTCAAGACCATTCAGGCCGATACCAATGAAGCCGTTATCTCCATGGAAAAAAGTACCGGCGAGGTAGTCGGTGGCGCGGGTCTGGCCGAAAAGGCCGGCGAGGCGCTGGAGGAGATCGAAAAAGTCTCGGCGAATCTGGCGGAATTGATCGACGAGATTTCCAAGTCGGCCGGCCAGGTCTCGGAGATGGCCTCGCGCGTGTCCACCGCCATGCTTGCCATCAACGAAATCACCGGTCAAACCGCCGAGAGCAGCGTGTCGACGGCCTCCGCGATCGGCAAACTGAATCAACTGGCACAGGAATTGCGGCAATCGGTGGCCGGCTTCCGGTTGCCCGATTAAGCGATCGACCCAGGACTCAAACACCCTGAGGTACGCCGTGGTCCCGAAAGCTCCAGCCCGAACGGCATCCGCCCATCGGGCAGGTTTTCCGCACGGAGGTAGCGTGATGGTTTCGCAGCGTGTCGCCGAAGATCCACTCGGCCCCATCAAGGACGATCTGTTGCTTGCCCTGCGACGGATTCAGCTCGATTTGGAAACTTATTGCGAGGATCCCGCCGAATCAGCGTCCCTGGCCGTCATGATCGATGCCATCGACCAGATTCGTAGTCCGCTGGTGGCGTTGCAACACCCCGAGGCGGTCGCGCTGTTGGAGGAAATGCGCGCGACCGCCCTGGATCTGGCGAGTAACGCCGCTCGTTCCCCAAACCCAGCCGAGTTGCGGCAGGCCGTCGAGCGACTGGCGGACTATCTGGAAGCTAATCTGACGCCGGGGAGTCGGCGGTCGCACATCGACCTTTCGGGAACCGCCAGCGCCCTGCGCCAGGTACGCTGGCCGGATGCCATGGATGCGGCCGATACCGTCGCCGCCGGACCGGATCCCTCCCAGACGGCGCGGGCATTGCTGGAGATTCTGGAGCGGCTTCAACGGACCGTCGCCGAGAACCAGGAGAATGCCGCCGACCAGCCTGAATCCTGGAGCCTTTTGCAGAGCGACCTGCGCGTGCTCGGGCGGATGCTGTCCGAGCACGGCCAACTCCGCGCGAGTTGTTTGCTCGGTCGCCTGGACCGGATCGCCGAGGCGCTGGCCGCTGGCGCCGCCGAGCACTACGGGACACTGGTGAGTGGGGTCTGCGCCGAAGTGTTGGCAGGACTGCGCTACGGCCTGGAGCCGCCGGGGAACGGTGGGATGGCGCTAGCGACCATCCTGGAAGCGGCGGAGAATCATCTGATGCCGTTGGAGACTCTGCTCGACCTTCCGGCATTCACCGAAACCGCGGTTGCGGCGCCGCTTCCGGAGGTCCTGGAAATACCCCCCGAGGCCTGGTCTTCCAGGGCGCCCGGTCCACCGGATGCGGTCGCCATACCAGATCGGAATCCGCCTCCGGATCTATCATTGACTTTGTCCGTCGCCGAGCCAGCATCCGCGGCGTTATCCGTCGCCGAACCAGCAGCATCGGACGCCAATCCGCCTTCACCTGGTGGAGACCTGGAGGTCGTCGATCCCGTTGTTGTTAGCGCCAACCCCACCGAGTTGATGGGACTGGCGGATGCCGATCCCGAATTTGTGGAGGTCTTTCTCGAGGAAGCGCGCGAGGTACTGGTCTCTATCCGTGACGAACTGGCGCAATGGCGGGAAAACCTGGACGACCATGAGTCTCTGACGGTCATTCGCCGTGGCTTCCACACCCTTAAGGGCAGCGGCCGCATGGTCGGCGCGACCGTGGTCGGCGATTTCGCCTGGGAATTCGAGAGCCTGCTGAATGAGATTTTAAGCGGTCGCCTGGCCGCCAGCTTGGCCATCACCGATACCGTCGCGGCGGCGATCGCGACTCTGGCGCCGCTGGTGGGCGAAACACCGCTTGGAGGCGATGAACCGGAGGACTTGCCGACGCTGGTCGCGCGGGCTCGAGCCTTGGCCGAAGCCGCGCTGCCGGTGTTGGAATCCAAGGAAGAAGTTGCGGCGCCTGCCGTGCCGGGAGTTCCAGAAATCGATGTGGAATTCATGGACGTCTTTCTGGAGGAGGTGCGGGGCGATCTGGCGACCATTCTCGAGCAGCAAGCCCTCTGGCGGTTGAATCCAGCCGATCATCAGGCGCCGACCATTATTCGGCGCATGTTCCATACCCTGAGAGGCAGCGGCCGCGTGGTCGGCGCGGTCACGATCAGCGATTTCGCCGGATCTTTCGAAAACCTGTTGAATCAGGTTCTCAGTGGCATCCTGGTGGTTTCGCCGGCGCTCATCGAACTGGTCGGCGAAGCGGCGCGGGCCATGGATCCGCTGATCGGCGCGGAGCCTGCTTCCGACGAGACCATCGCGGACTTATCGCGCTTGATCGCGCGCGCCGAGCAGTTGCTGCAAGAGCCGGCCGCCGTCGCGCCGACGCCGGTGGAGCCGGAGCCGGTCACCCCCGAGGAGTTGCCACCCGCGCCGGTCATTGGTTTCATTGAGGAGCCCACTCCGGCTACCGAGGTGGTTCCGGAGTTGATGGCGCAACCCGCGGTGGACTTGGAACTGGCGCAGGTTTTCCAATACGAAGCCGCCGAAATCCTTGATGCCTGCGATGCGCTCCTGCGGCAGTTGAGCACCGAAACCGACCAGACCCGCCCGCTGAACGACCTGCGTCGCAGCATGCATACTCTGAAGGGCAGTTCGCGCATGACCGGTATTATGGCGGTCGGCGATCTGGCCCACGCCGCCGAGTCGGTGCTGGATGTGCTCGGTAAGGGCGGCGTCCGGGCCACAGCCGTGGTTCTGGATACCCTGCAACAAACTCTGGACCGGCTCAACCAGATGTTGGCCGAGGCCGTCAGCGGGTCGGGGCCTTCGGTCGCGACCGATTTGATCGACGATCTACACCGTCTGGCCAAGATGGTGGCGATGGGCGAACTGATCGAGGAGTTACCGGTCATCGCGCCGGTTTCCATCCAGGAGCCAGCGGCGATTCCGGAACCCCGCTCCTTCCGGGCCATGACCGAGCTCGACCAGGAACTGGCGCAGGTTTTTCAGGCCGAGGCTTCCGATATTCTCGATTCCAGCGACGCCCTGGTGCGACGCTTGGGCGAGGAGCCGGACAATACAGAGCTGTTAAACGACTTGCGTCGGGAAATGCACACGCTCAAGGGCAGTTCCCGCATGGCCGGCTTCATGACCGTCGGCGATCTGGCCCATGCCGCCGAATCCGTGCTGGACGCGTTGAGCAAAGGGGTCCTGAAGGCCGCGCCGCCGATTTTGGAGAGCGTCCAGCGCGCTCTGGACCGCCTGCACCGAATGCTGGCGGGGGTGCGCGCCGGCGTACAACCCCCCACGCCGCGGGATTTGATCGAGGAACTGCAAGGGCTGCTCGGCGGCCCGCCCGCGGAGCAGCCCCGACCGGCCGCGCCCGCCCTGGTCACCGCCGCGCCCACCGTGCTGGCGACGCGGCCCGCCGAAAAACCCGCCGCGCCGACCCTTCCCGTCGACACCATCCGCGTCAGCGCCGCGCTGCTCAATACCCTGGTCAACCAGATGGGCGAAAGCAGCATCTTCCGCGCCCGCATCGACCAGGGCGTCAGCGCGATGAGTTTCAACCTGAACGAGCTGGAGCAGACCATCGCCCGGCTGCGTCGCCAGGTTTCGAATCTTGCCACTCAAGCCGAGGCCCGGATCCAATCGCGCCAGGATCAGAGCGCCAAAGCCCACCAACTGGATTTCGATCCTCTGGAGCTGGACCGCTTTACCGAGCAGCAACAGATGAGCCGGTCGTTGATGGAAATTGCCGACGACCTGAGCAATATCGGCGACACCCTGGGCGAACATGCGCGGGAGATCACTACGCTGCTCGACCAGCAGGCCAAGGTCAACAAGGAAATCCAGCAAGGATTGATGCATACCGGCATGGTGCGGTTCGGCAGCATCATCCCGCGCCTGCGCCGGGTGGTGCGGCAAGCAGCCCAGGAGCTGGGCAAGCGCGCGGAACTGCTGGTCGGCGGCGAGGAATCGGAGGTCGACCGCACCGTGCTGGAAAAGATGGTGGCGCCGTTGGAGCACATGCTGCGCAATTCATTGGCTCATGGCCTCGAAACCCCGGAAGTACGCCGGGCCGCCGGCAAGTCCGAGATCGGGACCATCAGTCTGAGCCTGCGCCGGGAAGGCGCGGAACTGGTGTTGGAATTGGGCGACGATGGCGCCGGCCTCAATTTTGCGGCGATCCGCGCCAAGGGCGAGGAAAAGGGACTGCTGCTGCCCGAACAGCCAGCGACCCAGGACGAGCTGATGGCTTTGCTGCTGCGCCCTGGTTTTTCCACCGCGACCGCGGTGTCCCAGATTTCCGGGCGCGGGGTGGGGATGGACGTGGTCAACGAGGCGATCCGCGCCATGCGCGGCGCGCTGCTGATTCAGACCGAGCCCGGTCAGGGAACCCGCTTTATCATCCGCCTGCCATTTTCTCTGGCGGTCACCCAGGCCCTGCTGGCCCAAGCCGGCGATGCCATTTTCGCCATTCCCCTGCTGAGCATCGAGCTGGTGACCCGGCTCCAGGAAAGCGAATTCCAAGCCTACCTGGCTGGCGAACCGGTTCAGCACCGGCACAACAACCGCAATTATCCGCTCCATAACCTGGGCATCCTGATCGGCAGCGAGCAGGTTCTGCCCTTCGAGGAAGCCAAGGATCGCCGGCCGCCAGCCCTGCTGTTCCGCAGCGCGGAAGCCAGCGCCGCCCTGCAGGTCGAGGCGGTGCAGGGCAACCAGGAAATCATCGTCAAGCCGGTCAACCCACAGTTTAACAGCATACCCGGTATTTCCGGGGCCACCGTGTTGGGCGATGGCCGGGTCG
>JAWOHQ010000297.1:0-3783 GCA_046485105.1 Candidatus Competibacteraceae bacterium
CGGGCTTGGGGGCATATCCAGGAAGTGGAAAGTCTGGGCGGCATGGCCAAGGCCATAGAAACCGGACTGCCCAAGATGCGCATTGAGGAAGCATCGGCGCGCCGGCAGGCCCAGATTGACTCCGGCAAGGAAACCATCGTGGGCGTCAACAAATATCGGATGGCCAAGGAAGACAAGCTGGATATCCTCAGTATCGACAACACCGCCGTGCGGGAGTCGCAGGTGCAACGCTTGCAGAAGCTGCGCGCCGAGCGCGACGAAAGCAAGGTGCAAGCGGCGCTGAACGCCTTGACCGAAACCGCGCGAGCCGGTTCCGGCAATCTGCTGGAGAAAGCGGTCGAGGCAGCCCGTGCTCGCGCCTCGCTGGGCGAAATCTCCGATGCGATGGAGAAGGTGTTCGGCCGGCACAAAGCCGTCATCCGCGCGATTTCCGGGGTGTACAGCAGCGAGTTCGGCGAGGGCGAAGAAATCGCCAAGGTGCGACAGATGGCCGACGAATTCGAGCAGCGGGAAGGCCGCCGGCCACGCATCCTGGTCGCCAAGCTCGGCCAGGATGGCCACGACCGGGGGGCCAAGGTCATTGCGACCGCGTTCGCCGACCTCGGTTTCGACGTGGACATCGGCGCGCTGTTCCAGACGCCCGATGAAGTCGCCCGCCAAGCGGTGGAGAACGACGTGCATGTCATCGGCATGAGTTCGCTGGCCGCCGGGCATAAAACCCTGTTGCCGCAACTGATCGCGGAGCTGAAGAAGCTGGATCGCGAGGATATTATGGTGGTCATCGGCGGCGTGATTCCCCCCCAGGACTACGAATACCTCAGGGCCAACGGCGCCGCCGCCATCTTCGGCCCCGGCACGGTGATTCCGGTCGCCGCGCAGAAGGTGCTGATGGAGTTGAACGAACGCCTGGCGGCGTGAGGGTGATGTAAGAGTGGTAGGGTGGGCAACGCCCACCCTACTTAACTTATGCTTAGAAACGAACTGGTTGTTGCACTGAATCAAATTGTGGTTGTGATATCTGAAGGAGAAATTATGCAACTCTCTGCTGTATTGATTCCCGCTATTGAAGGTGGGTATGTTGCTATGAATCCCGAAACGGGCACGACCACTCAAGGTGAAAGCATCGAAGAGGCCCTTAAAAATTTGCGCGAAGCGACCGAACTCTATCTGGAAGAGTTCCCGCTAACTGTTGGCGGTTGTGCGCTACTCACTACATTCCAAGTTGCCGAACATGCCTAGTTTGCCGGTTGTTTCTGGTACCGAAACCGTTCGTGCCTTGCAAGACCTAGGTTTTAGTATCGTGCGTCAGCGAGGTAGCCATATCGTTCTCCGTAAAGGCTCTCAAGGTTGCGTTGTACCTAATCATCGTCAAATCAAAACCGGTACTCTGGCTGGCTTGCTTAAACAAGGTGGTGTTTCCGCAGATGATTTTATCAATGCGCTCAATTCATAAAGTCCGTAGAAATAGGTTAGCGTGCAGCACGGGGTTAGCGCTGCATAACCCGTCAGAATTGAACGGCTCCACAATCAGCGGGTTAGCGCGGCGTAACTGAACGAACCCCTGTCGGCGTGATGCCGTGAAGAAGATGCAGGGGGGCATCACCCACCCTGCTCGCTCCAACAACCCGCCCTTGTCCCCGCCCCTCTTCCGCTTGTGGAAGAGGGGCTTTTGCTTGTTTTTCTTGTAAGGATTTACTGCCCCACGCTCGTCGTGCGATCTCCGACAATACCCTCCTCGATCCGCTCCAGCATGTAGGGAAAGAACGGGTTGGACGACATCCGAACCAGGGCGTCCAGACTGACGATCAGCGTCCCGCGCTCGCCTCGCGGGGCCAGCGCGCCCAAGCTGACGCCGTATTCATTGAGCGGACTGGGATGCATGCCATACAGGGAATCATCGAGCGGAAACGGCACGGCGACGTGCGAGAGCGAGAACACGTCGATTGGATAGGACAAGCCCAACTCACGGGTACGCTCGTCGACCGCGCCGGCTTCGGCGACGCGCTCGACGACCTCGCGGGTGCCGGGGTCGGCGTTGGTGATGAGAGTGGTTTTGAATCCCCGCGGCGGATCCGGCAGGATGCGGGACAGGACGTTATCGGCGCTGGCGCGCATCAAGGGACCGAAGGTGGCGCTGCGGTTCAGGTCGAACAGGACCAGCTCGCTGCCGTTGTCGGGGAGGTGAGCGTACAAGGCGGTGATGACCGCTCGCGTGCTCACCGTAAAGTCCACCACGGATTGAAAAGTCAGAATGGGTGGCAGCTCATGCAGTCGGCCCTCCCGCGCGTAGAGCGCGATTTGCGGTTGCAGGGAACGGGTCAGCAGCGAGGATTGGCGCGCGCCGTTGATCGGGAAGGAGTTGTATTTGAAGGGATTAAATTCCGGCAGCACGCTAAGCCACGCCGCCCGCGCGAACGCTGGAAACACCGCCGGCCAGCCGGCCACTCCGGCGAACCGCGCCATCTCGGTGATCCCGATCATCGGGGAAATCAGCACGACGCGATCCGGCCGGGCCAGATCCGGATTCGCCATGGCGTCGAGCGTGTATTTCATGGCCAGCGCGCCGCCGTTGGAAAACCCGACCAGATGCAAGGGCAACTCCGGCCCCGTGCGCCGGCGGGCCTCCCGGACCGCCAACCGGGTCGCTTCCGACCAGTTCTCCCAATACACATCGGTCAGACCGGCCGGCACCGTGCCATGGCCCGGCAAGCGGATCGCGACCGCGACATAGCCGTGCTCGCGATACCGTCGGGCGATGTGTCGCAGGCTGTAGGGCGAATCCGTGAGTCCATGCAGGAGCACGACGGCGCCGACCGGCGCGCCGTCGGGTTCCAGGAGGTAGGAACGATTCCAGTCGGTGGCGAAGTTTCCCGGATACACCGGACTATCGGCAAAGTACCGGTTGGATGGGATCCTTTCTTCAGGCCCCAGCTTCTGGGTAACCTCGGTCCGCATCTCCTCCAGGATCGCGTTTTCGTTGGCCAGATACGCGTTCCAATCGGCCTTGGCCAGTTCCTGGGTCGTTAACTCCTTCGGGACATGGAGATGCCAGGCCTGGAGCGGCTCGCCGCGAAAGGCATCATAGGCGCGCACTCCCAGGAAGGTGACCAGGCTGGCCGCGAACAACAGCGCCATAATTTTCAGTAGCTTGACAACCTTTAAGGTCATGACCTCGATCCTCGTTTTTTTAAATGATCCAGCTTCCCATATTTCATGCTTATCGTTGGCGCATCGCCCGTTTCGCCAGCGTCCGCTGGTCTGTTGCGCTTGATGGATGCCGACGCTGGCCTTTCTGAAAAGCGCGGTGGGAAATCACCGCAATTTAGGCTAGCATTCCCCGCGCTTAAAGTCCCGATTGAGGATTCCTTCATTGAATAAACCAGCCATTTTCGGACGAGCGGCCAAGCTGGGTGCTTTCATGCTCCTGGTCCTGCTCGTGGCCTGTCGGCCCGCCGAGGAACTCGAACCCGAGCCGATCCGCCCGGTGCGAGTCATGACCATCGAAACCCGGGAAAGTGGCGAAACCGTGACGCTCACCGGACAGATCGAGGCGCAGGAGGAAGTGCGCCTGGCTTTCCGGGCCAGCGGACGCATGATCGAACGCCCCGTCAACGTCGGCGACCGGGTCAGGGCCGGCCAATTGATCGGCCGTCTGGAATCCGAGACCCCGCGCGACGCCCTGCGCACGGCCCGCGCGGACCTGACCGCCGCCCAGGCGCGCCTGGTCGAGGCCCGCAACCGGTTCGAACGCTTCCAAAGCCTTCTGGCTTCCGGCTTTGTCAC
>JAWOHQ010000337.1:0-2893 GCA_046485105.1 Candidatus Competibacteraceae bacterium
GACATTGAGGCGTACATCGACGGCAATCCGGCATTCCCGGACGAGCGGTCGGCCAGCAATGACTCCGATCCGGACAATTTTGTCGCGGCCGACGGTTGGGACAACTTTTTCCGGCTTCGCTTCAAATACCTCCTGCCGATGGGACACGGCCGCCACGAAATCATCAGTCGCTACCAGATCGAGGATGGCATCCTGGTCTCCGGTGCCAGCGGCGGAACCTCGTTCAACCCGTTGGCAAGTGGGAAAAGCTACCTGGAAGTGCGGCCATTTTATCGATGGTTGCAGGTTGATGCCGACGATTTTGATAAAGACCTGAAAACCAACGGCCTGGATCTGTCATTTTTTTGGGACAACCGTGACTTTTACGCCAACCCCACCCGCGGCTTCGGCTTGCGCGCTCGCCACACCCGAGACTTCGGCTGGTTTGACAGCAACAATGCCTGGAATAATTTCGACGGCGAGCTGGATGCCTACATCCCCCTCGCTACCGGGGGCTGGTTGCGCCAGGAGGTGTTGGCCCTGAACCTGTGGAGCTCCTACTCGCCCAGTTGGGATGAGAGTTCCGATGGCACCATCAGCAACAATCCACCCGCCTATACCGGCTCGACCCTGGGCGGCCTGTGGCGGATGCGCGGGTTTCCCTCACAGCGTTTCAACGACAAGGCCGCGATCTATTATGCCGCCGAACTGCGCCTGATCCCCCACTGGAATCCCTTTGATCACTGGCCCGAGCTGCAAAAGCATGTCGGCGTCGAGTGGATTCAACTCGTCCCCTTCGTCGAAGTCGGCCGGGTCGCACCGCATTGGAACGCGGCCATGTTGCATGAGGATATGCAATGGAGCGCCGGCATGGGGTTGCGGGTGTGGGCCAAGGGGCTGGTGGCCCGGGTGGATGCCGCCTTTTCCGAGGAAGGCATGGGTATCCAGATGATGGTATCTCATCCTTTCCAATTCTAACGCCGATTGAATTTACAGTTCCCGCACCAGACTGGGTCTATCAATACACCATCGCAACGTAAAAGGAGGCACACCATGAAAAATGCGCACACCATGCCGGGGTTTCTTGTTGCCATGATAGCCGCAGCTTGTACGGTTCAGGCCCAGGCTCAGGACTATGAGGAGAACCTCGCCCGGCAACTGGCCAATCCGGTCGCCGCGCTCATCAGCGTGCCCATTCATCTCAATTACAATCAGAACCTTGGTCCGCGTGACGACGGCGAACAGTGGGTGCTGAATGTCCAGCCGGTGATTCCGTTCACCCTGAATTCCAACTGGAATCTGATTTCACGGACCATCTTTTCCGCGGTCGATCAGAGCGACATCTTTCCCGGGGCTGGCAGTCAAACGGGACTTGCCGACACAACCCAGAGCCTGTTTTTCTCCCCCGCTTCGCCGACCGCGCAGGGAGTGATCTGGGGCGTAGGCCCGGTTTTCCTGCTGCCCACCGGAACCGACGACCTGCTGAGCACCGAGAAGTGGGGGGCCGGCCCAACCGCGGTGGCACTGCTCCAGCGGGGGCAATGGACCGTCGGGCTGCTGGGTAACCACGTCTGGTCGTTCGCCGGCGATGATGATCGCGCTGACGTAGACGCCACCTTTATTCAGCCATTTGTAACCTACACCACGCCGACGGCCTGGTCGTACACGCTGACATCGGAGAGTACCTACAACTGGGAAGAGAGCGAGTGGGGTATTCCCGTGCGGGGCGCCGTTTCCAAGGTGGTACGAATCGGGACGCAATTGGCCAGCGTGGGGGCCGCCGCGACCTACTGGGCGGAACCAACCGCCAACGGTCCAGAAGAGTGGTCGATTCGCGCGACGATCACCCTGCTGTTTCCTCGCTGAAAACGGCGAGACGAAATGGACGGCTCGACAAGCCACCCCCGGTTGGCGCAACCGCCCCGGGGGTTCGAGCAACGGCATTACCGAAGTCACTCATGGTTTGCCGTCTCTGGCGGAATCCTCAGAACCGCATCCTGAACATCGCCCCGAGCAGCGGCGCCGGATCAAAGGACTCCTCGCGCAGGGTGTTGCCGGAGGAGTTTTCGACCCGCAACTCGCCGCCAAGGACTGCCCCAGCGTAAAGGGCCAGTGACGCCTGGTCGGAAAAGTCAGCGGACAGGCGCAGGAAGACCGGCACACCCAGTTGCTCGCCTACGCCGTCCGGCGCCGGGCCGGTTTCGCTCAGACGAAAGCGCAGGCTGCGGTAGGTGGCGCCCACCCCGAGCTGCCAGCCATTATCGAAACGATAGTCGAGTTCGAGCCCGGCCGGCCCGACCGGCCCGGCGGGCAGCGGATTGACAAGGCTCCAGCGGTCGTTCAGTCGCCAGTTGACGATGACAAGCGGGATCACCTTGGTCTCTTCAATGTCGCTGAACACCCCAAGGCCAAGACCTAGGCGCCGGGCGGGCGCAAATGTTTTGGTCGCGCTGACGATGCCGCCATAGACCACCGATTCACTCAGGTCGGCGCCGGTCTCGCGGGACCAGTCCACCGAGGGCGCGACCCCGTAAACCCAGTCGCCGGCCCCGCTGAAGCCGAGTGGCACGCTGAATCCAAACCGCTGCACCTGGTCCCAGGGTGCGTCACCGAAGGCCGTCTTACTGGAAAAGTCGAAGTCGAGGTAATCGTAGTGAAGCGTCACGCCGCCGCGATGGCCCGCCCCGAACCCAGTGCTCGTGCCGGCGCGCATCCCGATGCCAATGACCTCCACATCGCCGCCGTTGTCGATATTGGCATTGCCTTGCCAGATCGGGACCACCGAAACGAATGACTGCCATGCTTCGGCAGCTCCGCTGGCGCAAGGGGCCAGGAGCAGCATGGCACCGACAGTCGCCGCGCATGCCTTGGGGATGTTACTGGTAAAACGCTGGAAGTTGCAGAACATAGCGGT
>JAWOHQ010000425.1:0-6221 GCA_046485105.1 Candidatus Competibacteraceae bacterium
CGCAGCCAGCGGATGCTGGACGACCTGCCCGGACTCAAGGATCAGTTGCGCGACCCCGACTCCGCGGAGGTCGCGCAACAACCCCCGTATGCCCGCAACATCCATCGTTCCATCCAACCCGAATTGCTGGTTCTGATTGGGATCTGCACCCACCTCGGCTGCTCCCCCACCTTCCGGCCTGAAATCGCGCCAGCCGATCTGGGATCACATTGGCGAGGCGGCTTCTTCTGCCCCTGCCACGGCTCCGGCTTCGACTTGGCCGGACGTGTCTTCAAGGCCGTGCCCGCGCCGCTCAACATGGAGGTGCCGCCCCATCGGTTCCTGAGCGACTCGCGCGTGTTGATTGGCGTTGATCCGGAGACTGCATAATGGCGAACACACAAGGCACAACCGGCATGGTCGGCTGGATTGACGAGCGATTTCCCCTCACCAAGACCATCCGCGAGCATCTCACTGAATATTACGCGCCCAAGAATTTCAATTTCTGGTACTTCTTCGGCTCGCTGGCGTTGCTGGTGCTGGTCATCCAGATCCTGACCGGCATCTGGCTGACCATGAACTACAAGCCTTCCGCCGAGGAGGCGTTTGCGTCCGTCGAATACATCATGCGCGACGTGAACTGGGGCTGGCTGATCCGCTACATGCACTCCACCGGCGCCTCGTTCTTTTTCCTGGTCGTCTACCTGCACATGTTCCGCGCCCTGATCTACGGCTCCTACAAGAAGCCGCGCGAGTTGCTCTGGCTCATCGGGGTGGTGATTTTCGTGGTGTTGATGGCCGAGGCGTTCATGGGCTATCTGCTGCCCTGGGGCCAGATGTCCTACTGGGGCGCGCAGGTGATCATCTCGCTGTTCAGCGCGATTCCCGGGATCGGCGACAGCCTGACGCTGTGGATTCGCGGCGACTACGTGATCTCCGACGCGACCCTGAACCGGTTCTTCGCGCTGCATGTGATCGCCCTGCCGCTGGTGCTGGTCGGGCTGGTGTTCGTCCACATCGTCGCGCTGCACGCGGTCGGCTCCAACAACCCTGACGGCGTGGATATCAAGAAGGTGAAAGGCCCGGACGGCAAGCCTCTGGACGGCATTCCCTTCCATCCCTACTACACGGTCAAGGACCTGGTCGGCGTGGTGGTGTTCCTGATCTTCTTCTCGGTCGTGGTCTTTTTCGCGCCCGAGATGGGCGGCTTTTTCCTCGAACCTCCGAACTTCGATCCGGCCGACCCGATGAAGACCCCGGCGCACATCGCCCCGGTGTGGTACTTCACGCCGTTCTACGCCATCCTGCGGGCGGTGCCCGACAAGCTGGGCGGCGTGATCGCGATGGGCGGCGCCATCGTGATTCTGTTCTTCCTGCCTTGGCTCGACCGCAGCCCGGTCAAATCCATCCGCTATCGCGGTTTCGCCTTCAAGGCGGTGCTGACCCTGTTCGTGGTGTCGTTCCTGATTCTGGGGTATCTGGGCGCCCTGCCGCCGAGTCCGGGCCGCACCGCCCTGAGCCAGATTTGTACCGTGATCTACTTCGCGTTTTTCGCCGTGCTACCGATTCTGCCGTGGTTTGAAATGACCAAGCCGGTACCGAAAAGGTTGACCTAACCATGAAAAAAATCCTTATCGCACTCGCTCTTCTGGTCCTGCCGGGTCTGAGTCTCGCGGCCGGCCCCGGTTATCCACTGCTGACCGCGCCGATCGACCCGCACAACAAGGCTTCGCTGCAACGGGGGGCGCAACTGTACGTCAACTATTGCATGGGCTGTCACTCGCTGGAGCATCAGCGCTACAACCGCATGGCCCGCGACATCGGTCTGACCGACGAGCAGGTTCAAGACAACCTGATCTTCACTGGCGCGCGGGTCGGCGACACGATGCAAAACGCCATGCCCAAGGGCGAAGCCCGGGGCTGGTTCGGCGTCGCCCCGCCCGACCTGTCCCTGATCGCCCGGTCGCGGGGGGTGAACTACCTCTACACCTACATGTTGACCTTCTACGAAGACCCCAGTCGGCCGTTTGGCGCGAACAACGCGGCGTTCCCGAACGCCGGCATGCCGCACGTGCTGTGGGATCTACAAGGGATGCAACGGGCCATTTTTGAAACCCAAACCGACGCCGAAGGCAATGAGACGACGGTCGTCACCGGATTTGAACTGGCCCAACCCGGCTCCCTGAGTCCACCGGAATACCGGGAAGCCATGGCGGATTTGGTCAACTTCCTGTCCTACGTCGGCGAGCCCTACTACCTGGAGCGCCAGCGGATCGGCGTCTGGGTGATCCTGTTCCTGGGTTTGGCTTTCGTGGTGTTCTATCTACTCAAGAAGGAATACTGGAAGGACATCCACTGATCCCACACTGCCGCCGGAGGGGCCGCCCCACCCTCCGGCGGAATTCTCCCTACTCGTTACTCGTCCCTTGGGCCGTTAACTCATTCAGAGCTTCGCACCGATTGATCATGACCTCGACCCGCCCCTATCTGATCCGCGCCCTCTACGAATGGATCGAAGATAACAACCTGACGCCGCACATTCTGGTCAATACCGAGGCGCCGGGGGTGAAAGTGCCCAAGCAACACATTCACGACGGGCAAATCGTGCTCAACCTCAACGCGACGGCCGTGCGCGATCTGCGCCTCGGCAACGAATGGATCGAATTCAACGCCCGTTTTGGTGGCGTGGCCCGCACGTTGCAAATTCCCGTGACGGCGGTCTTGGCGATTTACGCGCGCGAGAACGGTCAGGGCATGGCGTTCGGCGAGGAGCCCGGTGGCGATGGCGATGAGCCTTCGCCTCCGCCCGACGCGCCGCAACCGGACAAACCGGCTGCCCGCCCCGACCGCAAGCCGATGCTGAAAATTGTGAAGTAAGGTTAGTCGATTATTTCAAACAGCGTCACCACCTGACGCACGCCGTCGACGCGGCTGGCCGCATTCGCCACCGCATCCGCCTCGTTGGACCGCAACAACCCCAGCAAATAGATCACCCCATTCTCCGCGACCACTTTGACCCGGCTGGGATCGAAATCCGGAATTCTGACCTGGAACAATGCAGCCTTGACCTGAGTGCCGAGCACCGAGTCGCCGCCGCGTTCCGAGAGCGACCGGGGTGGACCGACTGCCAACTCGTTATGGACCCGCCGCACGGGGGGTTCGATGCCCAAGGCGACCCTTTCAGCCCGCCGCCGGACTTGATCCGACACGACTTCGCCGGTCAACAGCACCGTGCGATTGTAGCTGTCGATATTAATGCGATTGCCCGGCGGCAACTGCTGATTGAGTGCCGAGTAAAGATTCAACACGATGTTCTGATCGTCCACGATCGTGCCGGTGGTGCGCCGGTCGTGAGCCACGCTGACGCCGACCGCCGCTCCGCCGACCAGCAACCCAGCGCAGCCGTTCAGGATGAAGACCGCCAAGACCGCGATCGCCCATTGTTTTTGTCCTGTGTTCATGCCAGACCCCTCCCAAACAGCCGATCATCCACCAAGTCGCACAGGCAGTGGATCAGCAGAATATGGACTTCTTGAATCCGCGCCGTCACCGTCGCATTGGCCCGCAGTTCGATGTCGCCCTCGCCCAGCGCTCCCGCCATCCGCCCGCCGTCGCGTCCGGTCAGAGCCACGGTGAACAGCCCCAGTTCCCGCGCGGCGGCGATCGCGGTTAGGATATTGGGCGAATTGCCGCTGGTCGAAATTGCCAGCAGTACGTCGCCGGGACGCCCCAATGCCCGCACCTGCCGGGCGAAAATGGCCTCGAAGGCATAGTCGTTGGCGATGGAGGTCAGCGCCGAACTGTCGGTGGTTAGAGCAATCGCCGCCAGCCCTGGCCGTTCGATCTCGAAGCGGTTGACCAGTTCGGCCGCGAAATGTTGGGCGTCGGCGGCGGAGCCGCCGTTGCCGCAGACCAGAATTTTGTGGCTCTGGCGCAGGCGCTCGGCCAGCAGTTCGGCGGCCTGAACGATGCGTGGTCCCATCGCGTCCAGGGTGCGTTGCTTGGCTTCGATGCTGGCGGCGAAGTGTTGTTTGATACGATGTAGTGATTCCATGAAGCTGTCCAATAGATAAGGATAAAGGGGCCAGGCTCACACTATCCCTGATACTCGGCATCACAACCCCAATTCTCCCTGCGCTGCTTCATACGCCGGGGCTTCATCGTGTTGCACGCGCGGCCGGCCGCGCGGCTTATAGCAAAGTTAATGCGAGCCTGGCCCCTTTGATCACCCGCAATCCCTGGAAAATCAGGTCTGGCTCCCACTGATACTCGCCGTGCAAACAGGGCAACACGGTCTCGGCGTCGCCGCCAGTCAACAGTCGCGCGCCGGAACCGCAGTCGGCGCTCATCCGGTCGATGATCCCGTCGATGGCCGAGGCCACCGCGTACAGCGCCCCGCCCCAGACCCCCTCGCGGGTGCTCTGACCGAACAGCCGCGCTTCTCCAGGTTCCGCAGGAATCCGCCGGGTCTCTCGATACAGCGCCTCGCGCATCAGCCGCAACCCCGGCACGATCACCCCGCCCAAATGTCGGCCATCCGCCGCCAGCGCGTCGATCGTCAGCGCCGTGCCGCAATCCACCACATAACAGGTCCGTGGCCCGAGCAGCGCCCGCGCGGCGATCATCGCCACCCAGCGGTCCGCGCCCATCCGCTCCGGCTCGGCGTAGGAATTGCGGACCCCACAGGCCGCCGCCGTCGACCCCACGAATTCCGCCTTGATGGCCCAGTGCCGTGCGATCCAATCCGCCAGCGCCGCACGCGCTGCGGAATCGACCACGCTGACGATCAGCACCCGCTCCGGACGCGGCAGATTGCCCCACAGCCGGCTCGCCCAGTCGGCCCCGCTTTCGTCGCCGTGGCTGGCGTGACCGCGCGTCCGGAACTCGCCCTCCTCGCACGTCACCCACTTGATCCGGCTGTTGCCGACATCCGCCAGCAGGATCACGGTTCGAGCCTCAAGCTGATTTCCCCGCCGAGATACGGCTGGATTCGCCCGTCGGCGGTCTCCAGCAGCAAGGCGCCGGTCGCATCCACGCCCCGCGCGATGCCGGTCACAGTGGCGTGCGGCAGTTTCAGCGTCACTTTCCGCCCGGCCACTCGATCGAAACCAGCCCATTCGGCGGCCCAATCCGCGAAACCGCCCTGTTCGAACTGGGTGAAGGTTTCGATCAACTCACCGATCAGCAACGTCGCCAGCCGATTGCGGGAGACTCGCTCCACGCCCAGAATTTCCCGCAGATCCACCCAGGGCTGATCGATCAGCACCCCCGCCGCCGAGGGCAACGCCACGTTCAGTCCGACCCCGGCCACCACGTAAAAGGCGCCGGCCACGCCGCCGGACTCCAGCAGGATGCCGCCCAGCTTGCGCCCGCGCCACAGCACGTCGTTGGGCCATTTCAGGCCGACCTCCGTCACACCCAAGTCCCGCAGCGCGCGGGCCACGGCGATGCCGGTAGCCAGACTCAACCCGCTCAGCGCCGCCGGCGAAATCTGGAACCGCCACAACAGCGACCCGGCCAGACCAGCGGCGAAGGGCGATTGCCAGGAACGCCCCTGCCGGCCCCGCCCGGCCTCCTGCAACTCGGTTAGACACACCGTCCCCCCCGGCCAGCCTTCGCGCGCCCTGGCCAGCAGATAGGCGTTGGTGGAATCCAGGACCGGATGCACCTCCAACCGGCTCAGCCCGGCGCGAGCGGCCGGAGTCAGGTCGGCGAGAATTCGTGCGCGGTCGAACAGTTCCGGGGGGCTATCGGCCATCCTCAGAACAGGTTGCGCCAAGGCACGACCGAGAAAAAGCTCAACCAGGACACGATGAGCAACACAATGATGATAACCAAGGGGAAATTCTGGAAATTAAACATGGTCGTGCTCCAGGGATTCACAGTGAAGAAGCTCACGAAGCGTCAGTTATTCATTGGGATTGGAGGAAGAGTCGTCATCTCGCCGCCGACCGGAATGGGGAATGCGCGGATCGTCGTCGTCCATCAGGATGCGGTGGGCCGGTCCTTCCAGATCGTCGAACTGGCCGGTCCGCACCGCCCAGAGAAAGGCCCACAGCGCGACGCCCATGACTCCTAAAGCCATGGGAATCAGCAGCAACAGAATCCGCATGGATCATCACCTCCTCTTAGGCAACTCGCAAAAAATATCCCCAACGGGACCTGGCTCCCACGCTCCAGCGTGGGAGCCAGTCTAGACGCTCCGGCGTCCCGGATGATCCCGGAAGGCGGACCGCTGGAGC
>JAWOHQ010000012.1:0-3353 GCA_046485105.1 Candidatus Competibacteraceae bacterium
ACCTTTCGAGGGGAGATCGGGGAGATCGGGCCGGCTGGTGCGGCAGGGTGATCGAGCGCCGCTGAGAGGAACCCACCTCTTCAACCGCACGGGGTGAGGTGGGGTGAACCCAGGCGCCGGGGTCGCCCTTTGCCATACCGTAGTGGGAGCCCGCCAATCGGGCGTGTTTCATGACCGGCGGCCGACCCGCCGCCCGATGAAGGCGGATCGGCCCCCACTCGACCGCGCGGGCGCCGGGCGACTACCGCTGCACCACCACCGCCGCGGGTTCGGGGCCGCGCGCCCGCAGGGCGGCGGCGAACGCGGCCACGGCGGGGCGGTCGCGAAAGCCGTATAAATGCGCGGGACAGCGGCAGTCGGACGCGCCCAACCGAAACGGCGGCGGCCGTCCGCCCAGCTCCTCGGCCAGGACCGCCGCCCACCGGCACTCGCGCCGCAGCGGATCGTGGCTGAACCAGACCGCCTCGAGCGTCGCCCACCGCCGCAGGGCGTCGATGTGCCAGTGCGGGCGATCCGCCCGCCGGCGGTGATGCGCCACCCGCGCCGCCACCCCGCCCGGTCCGAAGGCGCTGCCGGCATAGACCATCCAGCCCGGCGCCAGCGGCAGCGCGTGGCGTCGGCCGATGGCGACGACCGCCGTCGTGGTGGTGCGCAGCACCAGGGCGTAAGTCCCCGGCCGGGCGTCGGGCCGGGCATGGAGCATCATGGAGGATTCCTGCGGGGTGGCGAAGCCATCGCGTCCGCGCGCGCCGGGCCGTCAGGGCGGATCGATCTGGCGGCGGCGCTCCTCGGCGGCGTCCTCCATGAACCGGTTCAGCTCCCGCTCGAATTGGGGCAGGTCCTGGGGCCGGGTCGGCACGGCCGGCGCGGCGGCGGGATCCGGCGTTTCCGGCAGCTCCCGCGCGGGCGCGGGCGGCTCGCCCAGCCAGCGGGTCAGGGTCAGGCCGATGATGGCCGCCGCGATCAGTAGCAACACGATGCGCATGAAGATGCCCTCCTCAATCGGGCGGACCCGGTGACTGCCGCCCCGCTTCGGCGTCTTCCAGATCGCGCCAGTCCCGAAACATCGCAGCCTGGCCGCAAAGTCGGCCTGCGGCGTCAGTCAGGTTCCAGACCGTGGCGCGCGCGATCATAAACCGCCGCCCGGCGCGCGAGATCCGCACCCCCGAATAGTCGTCGATGAACCCTCGGGCCGCGACTTCCGCCAGCAGCCGCGCCCGCTCGGCCCGGTCGGGCGCTTCCGCCGTCAGCCGCGAGGGCATCTGGATCAACGCCTCCCAGGACAGTTCGAACAATTCCAGGGCTTGCCGGTTGCCGTAGGTCAAAATCGGATCGGGCGCGGCGTCGTGCGACAACACCACGAACGGGGCGTGAAACAGCGCGTCCGCCGCCGCCTCGGGCGCCAGCGTCGGGTCGAGCAGGTCGCAGCCGGTCAGGGCGTGGAACGAACGCCGCAGGAGTTCCGCGTGGGCGACCTGATAGCGGTTGGCGGGGCACGGGGCGAACAAGAGACCGCCTCAGGCCAGGGCCGGGCTCGCCGGCGCCGCGCAGGCCGCCCGGTACTCGGTCGCCAGGCGGTCGCACAACGCGCGTACCGCGGGCACGTCGTGGATCGTGGCCACTCCGTGGCCCGCGCTCCACAGCTCGCGCCACGCCCTGGCTTCCTCGGCGAGGGGCTTGATCTGGCCCGGGCCCACTCCCTGCGCCAGATCTTCCCGCCGGTAACCGGCCTTCTCCAGGCTGGGCCACAGGAAATTGGCGTTGACGCCGGACACGGCATCGGTGTAGACGATGTCCTTGGCCGTCGCGTCCACCAGCATCTGCTTGTAGGCTTCCGGGGCACTGGATTCCCGGGTGGCGATGAAGCGGGTGCCCAGGTAGGCGAAATCGGCGCCGAGGACCTCCGCCGCCCGCACGGCGTAGCCGTCGGCAATGGCGCCACCGAGGATCAGGGCGCCGTCCCAGAACTCGCGGATCTCCCGCACCAGACTGAAGGCGCTCTGGGCGCCCGCGTGCCCGCCGGCGCCGCTGGCTACCGCCACGATCCCGTCGACCCCCGCCGCGATGGCCTTCCTGGCGTGGTCGGCGTGGATCACGTCGGAAAACACCAGCCCGCCGTAGGCATGGACCGCCTCCACGACCGCGCCCGGATGGCCCAGGCTGGCGATCACGAAGGGGACCCGGCGCCGGCCGACCAGCGCCAGGTCCGGCGCCAGGCGGGGGTTGGAAGGATGCAGGATGAGGTTGATCCCGTAGGGCGCCACCGGCGCCGCCGGGTCGGCCGCCCGGGCGGCGGCGAGGGCGGCGTCGATCTCGGTCAGCCACCCCGCGAGCTGCTCCGAGGTGCGCGCGTTGAGGGCGGGGAAGGTTCCAGCCACGCCGGCCTGGCAGGTCGCGGTCACCAGCGCCGGACCGGACACCAGGAACATGGGCGCCGCGATGGCGGGCAGGCGCAGCGTGCCGCGGAACAGGGCAGGAACGGTCATGCGGTCTCCCGGAAGTGGGTGAGGTTGGGGCGTGGCGCGCGATTTTGCCCGATCGGCGGTCTATTTTCCCGCCGGCCGCTCGAGCGCCGCTTTGCGCGCTTCGAGTTCGCCCAGCCGGTGCTTCAGGTCGGCGATTTCCTGTTTGATCTTGCGCAGCTCGGTCTGGTTTTTGCCGCGCGCCAAATAATCCGCGCCCCGTTCCTCGGCGATGTACCGCTCGAGTTGGCTCCGCAAGAGCCGGAGATAGGGGTTGCCCCAGACCGCGCCTTCGCGGTATTCGAGTTGACCGGCGCGAATGCCCCGCACGATGAACTCGCAGTCGACGCCGTATTCCTTCTGCGCCGTCGCGTCGCTGAGGGTGGCCCCCTTGCGATTCCACTCACCGTATTCCGCCACGGCTTACCTCTTGGGTTGAATGACTGCCTGCGCCCGTCGCGCGTCGTCCCGTTTAAGAATAGCGCCCGGCGAGCGGGTCGTGTAGACATCCAGGCGCTGCTGAGGCACGTCCAACTGGCGACGACCCAGATTTACACCCATGTCGATCAGGATCGGATGGCGGCGGTGGTGAACAAGATGTAGACGCGCGGCGCGCGACCGGCCGACCATGCCCGCCTCGCCAAAAGCCAAACACCGGGGGGCCGCCTTGCTGCGGCGGTTCGTCGGTAGCGCGCTGCTGGGCGCGGCGTTGATCGGCGGGTCGCTGCTGGGCGGCACCTTGGGCTATCGCTATTTCGAGGGGCTGTCCTGGATCGACCCCTTCAGCAGCGCCGCGATGATGCTCTCGGGGATGGGGTCGCTGGCGCCCCCGCAAACGCCCGGCGGCAAGCGGTTCGTCAGTGGGTACGCGCTCTACAGCGGCCTAGCGGT
>JAWOHQ010000057.1:0-8066 GCA_046485105.1 Candidatus Competibacteraceae bacterium
GTCGCCTCATTCATAGCGTAGCGCCTCCGCCGGCTGGGTCCGCGCGGCCCGCCAGGCGGGATAGAGCGTGGCCAAAGCGGCCAGCCCGAACGCCATGAGCCCGATCGTCGATACATCCCCCCACTGGACCTGCGAGGGCAAGTCGCTGATCAGATATACATCAGGCGCCAGGAATTTCATCCCCAGCAGCCGTTCGATGAACGGCACCACCACATCGATATGAGTGGCCAGCGCGACCCCGCCGGCCAATCCCAGCAGGGTGCCGACCAGCCCGATGGTGATCCCTTGCACGATGAAAATCCCCATGATGCTGAGTGGCGTGGCGCCCAGGGTGCGCAGGATGGCGATATCAGCCTGCTTGTCGGTCACCACCATCACTAAAGCCGATACGATGTTGAAAGCCGCCACCGCCACGATCAGGGTCAGAATGACAAACATTGCGGTTTTCTCGATCTGCACCGCCCGGAAAAAGCTGGCGTGATCCTGGGTCCAGTCGCGCGCCAGATAGCCATCCGGCAGCCGGTTGGCGATCTCGCGCGCCAGGCGCGGCGCTTGAAATAAATCGCGCAACTTCAGCCGCACGCCGCTGACCGCGTTCTCCGGGAACTGGAACAGCCGGCCGGCGTCGGCGACGTGAACCAGCGCCAGCCCCCGGTCGTATTCATACATGCCGGCCTTGAACAAACCGACCACATGGAAGCGCTTCACCCGCGGCAACACGCCGGCCGGGGTCACGGTGGCCTGGGGGGTAATCACCGTCACCTTGTCGCCCATCTGCAGCGCCAAGGCCTTGGCTAACTCCTGACCGAGAATGATACCGAACTCGCCGGGACGTAGATCGTCCAGCGAACCCTGAACCATCTGGTCGCCGATATCCGACACCTGCCGTTCTTCCTGGGGCAGGACGCCTTGCAACAGCGCGCCACTGACCAGCGAGACATGATTCAACATGGCCTCTCCGCGAATGTAGGGCGCGCCGCCCTGAACTTCGGGATGGCTTAATGCCTGCTCGCTCAGCGCCGCCCAATCGTCCACCAGGCCATCCCAGCGGCTGAGGGTGGCATGAGCGGTCATCGACAAGATACGTCCGCGCAGTTCCTGCTGGAAACCGTTCATCACCGACAGCACGGTGATCAGCGCGGTGATCCCAAGCGCCATGCCCAGCATGGAACTCAGGGAGATAAAGGAAATGAAGTGATTACGGCGCTTGGCGCGGGTATAGCGCAAGCCGATGAACAATTCCAGGGGACGAAACATGGGCACGATTCCGATGGGCGGCAATACGAGCTGCCGGAAAGCGCGCCATTATAAAGCGTTGGCCGCCCATTGGGCGGCCAATCGCGCATTGCAAGGTGGAAATCCCTGGGCCTACTGCTGGGGCGGGGTAACCGGCAGGGTAGGCGTCGCGGGCATGGCAGGCGCCGAGGGCGTCGCGGGCATCGCGGGCATGGCAGGCGTCGCGGGCATCGCCGGCGTCGCGGGCATGGCAGGCGCCGAGGGCATGGCAGGCGCCGAGGGCGTCGCGGGCATCGCCGGCGTCGCGGGCATCACCCCTCCGCCGACCATGAGAAGATCTTTATTCGTCGCCAAGGTCTTTGGGCCAATCCCGGGCACCTTGGTTAAATCCTCTACTGACCCGAAAGGCCCATGGGCCTCGCGGTACTTGACGATATCCGCCGCCTTCTTGGGACCGATCCCCTTGATTTGCTGTAACTGTTCCACGTTCGCCGTATTGATGTCGATCGCCTGAGCGAAAGCCATGATCGAGAAAAACGCCAAAACGAAAGCCAACACTATGCTGGACAGTTTCATAAGTATCCTCCCGATGAGTTTCGTTGCCGATGCCCGGCTATCAGAAGCCGGCATTAAAACGACTCTAGTAGGGAAAACTGGGAAATGCAATCCTCACCCGCCACGTTTTGGGGACAAATGAGCCGGAGTCAGCTAATCACATCGACGCTTCGCGGGCTCACGAGCCGGTTTTCATCACGAGGTCGGGCAACGGTTTGCTGGTGTTCCACTGCTGGCAACTGGGGCAACACCAGTGCAGGGACTTGGCGACAAACCCACAATGATCGCAACGATACCGGGCCGCGCCGTTGAGCATCTGGGTGCTGATGCAATGCAGAGCCTGCAAATCAGCATGCTTCGCGCCTTCACCGCGCGCCAGCTTGATTTCGACCAATCGGCGCAGACCCAGCAAGGTTGGGTAGTCGCGCAACTCGCGTTCGAGAAATTGCAGCGCCGCGTCCTCGCCTTCCTGCCGCAGCAACCACTCCGCCAAGGCGTCCGTAATCCGGCCACCATGATCCCGTTCCTGAATTTCTCGCAGGCAGGCGATCCACTCATCGAGTCGGCCCAACGCGCCATAACACTGACCGAGCGGCCCGATGACTTCCGACAGATAGCCGCGATCTTGCTGCTCGATCATCTGAAACGCCACGATGGCGGCCTGATGATTTCCCGCCCGCATCGCCAGACGCCCGAGCAGCAGACTGGCCCGGGTGCAATTCGGATCGCGCGTCAAGGCATCCTGCAACCAGGCTCTCGCCTCGGTCTCCTGTTGCTGCCGGATGGCCTCCTCGGCGAGTTCGCAACAAAAATGCGCGGTCTGCCGGCGCTGGGATTCCCCACTGATCTGTTCCAGGCGGTCGCAGTAGGCCATCGCCTGTCGCCAATCCTTTTCCTGCTGCAAGATGTAGATCAGCCGCGACAACGCGATTTCGGTGTGCGCGGGCTGGTCCACCAAATCCCGCAGCGGCGCCTCGGCCCGGTCGAACAAACCAGCCCGCAAGTAATCCTCGCCCAGTTCCAACATGGCGCGACAGCGCTGATCGGTCGTCAGACTCGCCCGGGCCATCAGGCTGCCATGGACGTGAATCGCCCGATCGACCTCACCGCGCCGACGAAATAGATTACCCAAGGCCAAGTGGATTTCGGCGGTATCCCGATCCACATCCGCCATACGGGTGAAGACTTCGATGGCCTGATCGGGCTTATCGTCGATCAGGTAATTCAATCCCTTGAAATATTCGGCGTTGCGCGCGGACGAACCGGAGCGACCCACATCCCGACGCTGAGCGGCCCACCAACCGGAGGCGGCGGCCACCGGCAACAGCAGCAGCCACAGTAACTCGATCATGGCTTGGTGGAATCGTCCCGGCCCCTCATTTCATCGCCCGGCTTTTTTGGCCAAGGTGCTGAGTTCCTGTTCCCGACTGGACACCAGTTGCCGCAACCGAGCCACCTGCCAGCGCAACGGCACCACCACGAACATTCCCACCAGTGCCGCGACCAGAACTCCAGCGGCGAAAGCTCCCACCACGACCCAAGCCAACTCCAGGGTCATCGTGCCCAAAAGATAGTTGATGGTGACCGGTTCGGTGTGCAAGGTGGAAAATTCCACGCCCAACAGCAACACGACCAGCAGCATTGCGGCGATCAAAACGAACTTAATCCAGAACATTGGTTTTCCCCGTCAGGACCACTCGGATTGGGCGAACCTGAACTTTCGTTCGCTCATGGTAGCGATTTTAGCTTGCCTTTGTCGCTCCCCAATAAAAAACCCACTCTGTATCGTGGGCTTTTGCACGGCGGGTGGCTCCAACTCCATCTGCGCCTGCCAGTTTCGATCACAAAAATCTCTGGCCACCATTCTGATAGTAGTCATTCACCCGCTCGCGCAGCTCCTTGCCGGGCTTGAAATGCGGAACATACTTGCCCGATAGCGTCACAGCGTCACCCGTCTTGGGATTACGACCGATCCTCGGAGGCCGGAAGTGCAGAGAAAAGCTGCCGAAACCCCGGATCTCGATCCGCTCGCCATTCGCCAGCGATTCGCTCATCTGCTCCAGCAGGGTCTTGACCGCCTGCTCCACATCCTTATAGGGAATATCTCTTCGTTTGCGCGCGAGAATCTCGATCAATTCCGATTTTGTCATGAAATTCCCCTCTAAATTAAGTAGTAATTTTGGCGGCGTTCGCGCCGCGCCGTCACCTTTCGCGGTCCACGGAAAGCTGGCGATACCTCGTTCGAGGAACCGCCAGCACGGCTGGCGACCGAACCTCTCTCCCCGTACGTCGACCGTTACTCGTCCTGGGTGCTCATTTGTTCCTTGAAGATGTCGCCCAAGGTGGCGCCGGTACTGGACTTGCGGCTGTAATCCTGCAAAACCTCGGCTTCCTCAGCCATGTCCTTGGCCTTGATGGACAGGGAAATGGTTCGGTTCTTGCGGTCGACGCCGATAAACTTGGCTTCGATTTCCTCCCCCTCCTTCAACACCGAACGGGCGTCCTCGATTCGTTCCCGGGACAACTCGGAGGCGCGCAACGTCCCCTCGACCCCGTGGCCCAAATCCACCATCGCCCCCTTGCTGTCCAGCGACAGAATCCGGCCCTTGATCACGCTGCCCTTGGGGTGATCGGCGACGAAGTTGGAGAAGGGATCCTTGTCGAGCTGCTTGATGCCGAGCGAGATCCGCTCGCGTTCCGGATCGACCGCCAGCACCACCGCATCGACTTCCTGACCCTTCTTGTACTGGCGCACCGCGTCCTCGCCCGTGGCGTTCCAGGAAATGTCCGACAAGTGAACCAACCCATCGATCCCGCCATCCAGTCCGATGAAGATGCCGAAATCGGTGATGGACTTGATCTTGCCGGAAACCCGGTCGCCCTTGGCATGATTCTGATCGAACTCTTCCCAGGGGTTCTGCAAGCACTGCTTCATGCCCAGCGAGATGCGCCGCCGATCCTCATCGATGTCGAGCACCATCACCTCGACCTCGTCGCCCAAGGCCACGACCTTGTTCGGATTGACGTTCTTGTTGGTCCAATCCATTTCGGAGACGTGGACCAGACCTTCGACGCCCTCCTCGATCTCCACGAAGCAGCCGTAATCCGCGATGTTGGTGACCTTGCCGAACACCCGGGTGCCAACCGGATAACGCCGCGCCAGGGCGATCCACGGATCGTCGCCCAGTTGCTTGAGTCCCAGAGACACGCGATTGCGATCACGGTCGAATTTGAGCACCTTGACCTGGATGTTGTCGCCGACGCTGACCACTTCCGAGGGATGCTTGACCCGCCGCCAGGCCATATCGGTGATGTGCAACAGACCATCGATGCCGCCCAGGTCCAGGAAGGCGCCGTAATCGGTCAGGTTCTTGACCACGCCATCGACGACCTGACCTTCCTGCAGGTTCTGGAGCAGGGCCTCGCGCTCGGCGCTGTACTCCTGCTCCACGACGGCCCGGCGGGATACCACCACATTGTTGCGCCGGCGGTCGAGCTTGATGACCTTGAATTCCTGCTCCTTGCCTTCCAGGTAGGCGGCGTCCCGCACCGGCCGCACGTCCACCAGGGAGCCCGGCAAAAAAGCGCGAATCTCGCCGATATCCACGGTAAAGCCGCCCTTGACCTTGCCGCTGATCAGGCCCTTGACGATTTCCTCGCCCTCGAAGGCTTTCTCCAAAGCGGTCCAAATCCGGGCGCGCTTGGCTTTCTCACGGGACAGGCGGGTTTCCCCGAAGCCATCCTCCAAGGCATCCAGGGCGACTTCGACCTCATCGCCCACCTGGACATCGAGAACTCCCTCCTCGTTGTAAAACTGTTCGAGCGGAATCAGTCCTTCCGATTTCAGGCCAGCGTTGACGACCACGGTGTCTGCCCGGATTTCAACGACTATTCCCTGGACAATGGCGCCAGGCTGCATCTGTTTGTCAACCAGGCTTTGTTCAAACAGTTCGGCAAAACTTTCGGTCATGGGTTATGGACTCAAAAACCGGCGGAACGGGCCGCCACGGGTTGGTTAGGGTATGGGATTCGGCAGCGTGCTTCCGAACCGGTTACAGACAAAGGCTCTATTCGCCGCACTGGGAGGGAGTCTTCAGGGTTTGCGCCCGGAGCGCCCATTTCCAATGCTCGGTTAAGGGTAAGCGTAGCATGGCTAGCGCCGCCGTAAAGGAATGGGCCTGAAGATTTTCCGGTCAATCCAGTCTCTGAAGCGCCAACGCCCACGCGCGGGCCCACACGTCCGCGACGCTCAGTCGTGTCGTATCGAGCACTTCCGCGTCGGCGGCCGGTCTGAGCGGCGCCGTCGCCCGTTGGGTATCGCGGGCGTCGCGCTCGGCGATTTCGCCCGAAAGACGTTCAAGGTTAGCATCCAAACCTTGTTCGCTCAACTGCTTATACCGGCGGCGGGCGCGCTCCCCGGCGCTGGCGGTCAAAAACAGCTTGAGTTCAGCGTCGGGGAACACCACCGTGCCCATATCGCGGCCGTCGGCGACCAGGCCGGGGGGGCGGCGGAAATCGCGTTGCCGCTGTAACAGCGCCGCGCGCACCGCCGGCAGCGCCGCCACCCGGGACGCGGCATTGCCGATGGTCTCGCCACGCAGCGCCGCGCCGACTTCCACTCCATCCAGAATGACTCGTGGTGGGTTTTCACCGTCCACCATCACAAATTCCACGTCCAGGTCGGCGGCCACCGCCGCCACCCGGGATTCCTCCTCCAACGGCAGATCGCGGTTGAGCGCCGCCAGCGCGGTCAGCCGGTACAGAGCGCCGCTATCCAGCAACCGCCAGCCCAGCCGCCGCGCCAGCCACTGGCAGAGCGTCCCCTTGCCGACTCCGCTCGGGCCATCCACCGTGATGACCGGGGCTCGATCGCTCGCGTTCATCACAGCGCTTCCCGCACGGCCAACCCAACGGTTCCCGCCAGAGGCACGAAGCCGGGAAACGAGGTGTTGACGTTGGCGCAATCGCGAATCCGGAGCGGACCACTGGCGCACGAGGCGGCCATGGCGAAGCTCATGGCGATCCGGTGATCGCCGTGGCTGTCCACCAGGCCGCCGGACAGTGCGCCACCCTGGATGACCATGCCGTCGGGCGTGGGACGAGCGGCGATTCCCAAGGCGTTCAAACCATCGGCCATGGCCTGAATGCGGTCGCTTTCCTTGACCCGCAGTTCCCCGGCTCCGGTCAGCACCGTTTCGCCAGCGGCGCGGGCGGCGGCGACGAACAGCGCTGGAAATTCGTCGATCGCCAAGGGAACCAGCGCCTCGGGGATGCGAATGCCGCGCAACGGCGCGTGGCGCACTCGAAGATCGGCCACCGGCTCACCCCCGGCCACGCGCGGATTCAGCACCTTGATGTCGGCGCCCATCAGTCGCAGGATGTCGATGACCCCGGTACGGGTCGGATTGACGCCGACGTGTTCCAGGAGCAGATCGGACCCCGGCGCGATGCTGGCCCCGACCAGGAAGAAAGCCGCCGAGGAAATATCGGCCGGCACGTCGATGACGGTCGCCGCCAACCGCCCTCCCCCGGCCACTGCCACGGTGTCATGGCTTTCGCGCGTCACCGGATAGCCGAAACCTTCCAGCATCCGTTCGGTGTGATCGCGGGTCGGGGCCGGCTCGGTGACGCGCGTGACGCCCTCGGCGTACAGCCCCGCCAGCAACAGACAGGATTTGACCTGGGCGCTGGCCACCGGCAAGGGATAATCGATGCCGACCAGTCGCTGGCCACCCTGAATTCGCAGCGGCGCGGTACCCTGCTCGGTCGTCTCGATCCGGGCGCCCATCCGGGCCAGGGGTTCCGTGACCCGCCGCATCGGCCGACGGGTCAACGAGGCGTCGCCGGTCAACACGGTAGCGAACGCCTGGCCGGCGAGCAGGCCGCTCATCAGACGCATCGAAGTGCCGGAATTGCCCATGTCCAGTGGTTCGACCGGGGCGCGCAAGCCCCGCAGACCAACGCCATGCACCGTGACTCGGCCCTGCTCCGGTCCATCGATACACACGCCCATGGCGCGGAAGGCGCGCAGAGTCGCCAGGCAGTCCTCGCCCTCCAGAAATCCGGTGATGACGGTCGTACCCTCGGCCAGCGCGCCGAGCATGATGGCGCGGTGGGAAATCGATTTATCGCCGGGGACGCGCAAGCGTCCGCGCAACGCGCCGCCGGGTTCGACGTGAAAATTGAGATGAGTCATGATTTCCGAAAAAGCAGATTACTGAGCAAAAACCAAGTGTACCCGATTTTCTCCACCGGAGACCGGCGCGGTCGGTGGC
>JAWOHQ010000156.1:0-8938 GCA_046485105.1 Candidatus Competibacteraceae bacterium
GTGTTGCCGTAACGGTCCCGCTCCGAGTACGTCATCATGCGCGCCAACACCCGCCGCAAGGCGTGGCGATAGGTCATCGGCGGATACTCCTGGCTCGCGAATGGATAACCGCGCGCCGGCGCGCCGGCCGGGGGCGGGTCTCGGTCGTCCGCCGCAAGCGCGTCCGAGGGTGTCCGATCCTCGTCGAACTGGTTGGTGATGATCTCGCGGAGCAGCGTTTCCAGCGTGTTCTCCAGCACGAAAATGGGCTTGCGGCCGGCCTCCAGCTCTCGGGTGCCGAACTCGATGGCGTGCTCGACCTTGAGCGCCAGCAGAAACAGTCGATTGAGCTGATACAGCCGCGAGCCGAAATTCATCGACTGCAGGCCGGCGCGCTGGCCCTGGCGTTGGTCGCGTTCGCGCGGATCGAACAGCGCGTTCAGGCGCTGGTTTTCCTCGGAGAGAAACGCCTCGATGTCCCCGCCCAGCCAGGCCATTTTCTCCAGGATCGAGGCCAGTCGATCGGCCAAGGCGCGATTGCGTTCCGCCCGCGCGGTATCCGGCAGGACGACAAAGGTGATGCTCGACAGATCGTGTTCCCGGCGAACCAGAACCCCGTCTTCGGCCAGCATCTGGGAGAACGCTTCCTGCAGGGGCGCGCCGCCGCTGTCCAGCATCCCCGCCAGATCGTCGTGGCGAAACAGGGCGGGCAACGCCGACCCATAGAGCGCCAGACTGTCCGGGCGCTTGGCGTACGTGGCGCTGGAAAACAGCGCGGGTCGCCCGCTGGCCTCAATGAGGCGCTGGACGTTGCGCGCGGTTTTGGAGTCGCCCGTGGCGTTGTGGGACTCGTCCGCGATGACCGACGCGCCGGTTTGCTCGGCGATCCGACAGAGCCAATCCGCCTTGGGCGAGGGTTCTCGGCATAATTGGGAATAGGTCGCCATCACCAGGTTGACGCCCGTCGGTAGCGTATCGGCGAAGAGCTGTTGTTGGAGATCCAGCGCGCGGGCCGGTGGCACCAGTACGTGGCCGCGTTCGGTGTCGATCACCGGCACGCCGGCATTGACGAGGAGCGGACGGATGGCCTCGCGCATCCCGATGTGGCTCAAGTCGCGGTAGAAGTCCGAGAACAGATTGGCTTTCTCGGTGAGAAAGATCACCGGGCGGCCTTGGCGCCAGGCGCGCAGCGCCGCGCCGGCCAGCACCCGGCCTTTGCCGGTGCCGGTTTCGTCGGCTTCGATGAACGCGCGCCCGCGGTCGTGGGCGTGGAAGACCAGCGCCAGCGCATCGATCTGCTCCGGCGCGAAGCGCTCGCCCAAGGCCGCGGGCGTCAGGCCCAGTTCCCGGCTCACGTAGTCATCGACCGAACCGCCCTGCGCGGCTTCCACCCGGTCCAGCGCCCGGCCGAACGCGGCCGCCATATTCGCCGGCGCCCGCGTCGTGGCCGCGCCGATCCGGCTGCGCGCCACATAAGGTTCTTGATAGATCGCCGCCGCGTCCCGTTCGTCCTCGAGGGCCGGCGGGTCAGACGCCCCATCGTCGGCGGTCGTCGGCGCCGGGGTTGGCCTCGGACCGCCCTTCGGGGCGAGGCGCTCCTCGGCGCCGGGCGTGTCGACCACCACCGCCGTTCGCTCCAGGGCGCTCGGCCCCAGGCGCGGGGCCAGCGCCTCGACGTGACTCCACAACTCATCCCAGTCGCGCGCCACCGGGGTGCGTTCCGGGACCGCGGGGAAGCCCGCGCCCCGTTCGCCGACCACGAGGAGTCGCAGCGGATAACCCGCGCCCCGCGAGCGGTACAGGTCGCCGTGCAGGCCCAGCACCGCCTCGACGTGATAGTGGTCGCCGAGCAGGTTCAGCAGATAGCGACTGCCTCCGGCGGGCGTGTCCAGCGCGTGGTTGCGGGGATGATCGGCGCCGATGAGAAACACCGCGCGACCCAGCGGATGACGCTGCTTCAAGGCGTGCAACACGATCAGATGATCGAGCCGCCGAGTTGGAAAGTCGACTTCGCCAAAGCGGATCGCGGCCCGCCCTCCCGCCACGCGGTGATCCGCGAGGCTGCCGTAGGGTGGATTGGCCATCAGGTAATCGTAGGGTTCCGACGGGGCCGGCGTCTGCAGAATATCGTCGTTGACGAGGGTGGCCCGCGCGCCTACCACCGCCCGCAGCCGCTCCACCCGTTGGGGATCAACCTCCACGGCGGTAATCCGGGTATCGTCCGGCAAGCCCAGCAGCAGCGCGCCATGTCCGGCGGTGGGTTCCAAGAGCGAGCGGTTGGAGCCCAACGGACCGAGCAGGGCGCGCATGGCGACGGCCACCGGCAGCGGCGTGGAGAACTGCGCCCAGGCCAAGGTGTGATCGGTGCGCTGGGTCGCCGCGGGCAGATGCCGCGCGAGGCGCGCCGCCGCCTGGAACGCCGTCTCGAGCGCGGGCGCCCCCTGGCGCCAGGCGCTCGCCCCACCGACCTGGGGCTCCTGGCGCAAATGGCGCGCGGCGGCGACTTCCAGGGCTTCCTGCAAGTCGTGCGCGGATACGACCCGCGCGGCCCGCGCGGGGAGCCACGACGCATCGATCCCCTTCGCCAGGCGCTCCAGATCATCGACCCCGAGCGCTTCGCCGCGCTCGGCGCGGAGCACCAGCCCGAGCGCGATGTCCGGCAGTTGCGCCGGCGTGCGCGCCCGCAAAAAGTCCACGTCGCTTTCCGGACCGTAATCCCCCCGCGCGGGTCCGTGTAGAAAGCGGTGCTCCGCGCCGTCCTGATACACCGCCTGACCCCGGCGGTTGACGCCCAGCCATACGGCATTGTGGATCAGGTGATCCGGGTGATTCGCCGGCTCGGGAGCCGCGGCCGGGTGGAACGGACTCGCCGGCGCGGGGACGATCCGCACCACCGCATCGCGCGCCAGCAGCTCCACTCGGGCTTGCGGGAACGAGTCGCGCACGGCGCTGAGAGCGAGTTTGGCCGCGGGATGCACGATGTGACCGCAGCGCGTGCGGCGAAGGCCCAGCGCCGCCAGCGCGGGAAGATGGGGGGTGGTCGCGCCGGCGGCGACCAGCACCGCGCGTCCCGAGGGCAGCCGCAGCGCGTGCAAGACGATGCCGTACGCGGACAAATCGATCCAGGGAATACGGTCGGCGCTCATGCCGCGAGTTCTCCGTCACAGGATCGGCGCGGCCGGCCGCGCGGCCGCCGGGTGGGTCGAGCCGGGCCGCCGACGCGGGCCGGCGGTTCCCTTCGGTTCGTCCGTGGGTGGGTCCAACCCGGCGGGAGCGGCCCCCGGGCGGGCCGGAGAGCGGCCCGGCTCGGCGGGAGTCGCCGCCGGCGCGCGCGCCACGGGCTCCCGGGCGGTCGGGGCGGCGGCCGGCGTTGGCGAAGAACCCTCGGGCGACAGCGCCCGATCGAGGTCCAGTTCAAACGCCGGGTCGTCGACGGGAGGGATCGGCGGCGCCGCCGCCGACTCATCCTCCCGGTCATCGGCCACGCGGGCCTCCTCCAGGGGCGGCTCGTCGGGCGCGGGCGGGCCGACCGGCGTCTGGATGTGGGGGCTGGGCACGCTGGCCACCGTGAAGGTGGGGCCGGGTTCCAGCCGATGCGGGCCGGCCACGACGTAGGTCCGCGCGCGGTCGTCCGTGTCTTGCAGCACCAGCGCCACCCGAGACACCGCCGTGGGGTCGGCGCCGAAGGCGAAGGCGATTTGATACAGCTCGGTGTTGCTGGCGGCCTGGAGGATGCTTTTGACGTCGTTGGCCAATCCCGGGGCTTTCTTGGTCGCGACCAATAACGATTCCCGAGGCAGGAACTCAACCTGCACCTGACCCGCTTGGGCGGCGGCGAACAACAGGCGGTTGTCGATGCCCTCGATCAGGGAAAACGCATCCACCAGCACCTGTTCGCCGGTCTCGGGGTCGCAGACCGGCTGGCCTCGATCGTCGAAACCGGGGGTTTGGGCGAGCAACCGGGCGGTCCACTCGGCCGCGTCCTGGCCGCGCATCAGCGGTTGCCAGCGGGTCTCCACGCGCTGTCCGTCGCCGACGCGGGTCAGTACGCCGCGGTAGGGGTGCTCGGCCAGCAAGCGGACCAGCCCGTGCGTGGCCGAGGCCAGATCCCGCACCGCCACCGCTTGGTCGGGATACAGCACGGGCAGGCGCAGATTGATCTGGACGCTTTCTTGTTGCCGGGCTTCCCAGGCGGCTTCCAGCTTCGCCGTCAACCACGGCCGGTCGAACGTGACGGGGCGCCACTCCCGACCGATATTGACCCGCGCCTCCAGGTGATCCAGGCCCAACGCCCAGCGGATGCGGGTCGGCTCGCCGGCTTCCGGGCGGGCATTGGTGAACTCCAACACCGGCATTTGGGCATACACCGCCACCACGCGCCGGTGCTGGTGGCCGTTCAGGCCGGCCTGGGCCTTTTGCGCCGACAGCGCGGTGGTGACCCAACCGATGCTGACGGTATCCGTTTGCTGATCCCGCCAGGCGTTACCGAACACCAGCACCGAACCCGGTTGCGCGCCCGCGCCTTTGTTCAGATTCTCCAGACACTCGCGCACCCGGTCCGGGCGCACGACATAGGTATCCATCTGCCCGGCCGGGGTATGCGGACCGTCGAACAGCGCGGCCGCCCGGAAGCTCAATTGCCCGTTCTCCGTCACCGGCACGGCTTCCAGCCGCGCCACGATCTCACAGGACTGATGGGCGCGCGGCGGCTTGGCGGTGGCGCCGAGGGTGGCGGCGTGCGTGCGAGCGCGTAGCTCTTCAAGAGAATTGATATTATTCAAAACATAGACTCCTGTGACATGAGGCCGGGGCGGCGACCGGAAAAGAGAGCGTCAGGGGGTGGCGCCAAACTGAAAAACGGCGGTCCCCGCGTCCGCGCGAATGGGTTGCAGGCGCGGTTGATCGGCTTGGCGGCGCGATAGCGTGGCGCGGTATTCGGTGAGTCGCAGGCGCGCCTCGGGTAGGCCGCGCTCGGCGATGAGCCAGCGCGCGGCGGCTTCCAACTCCAGGGGGCCGCCGGGGATTCGGGCTCGCTCGGGATCGCCGCCCAGATCCCGGACTTGCTGGACCAGGGTATCGAGGTCCCACTGCGGGCGGACGAACGCGGCGCGTTGCGCGTCCGGCAAGCGGGCCTCGATGGCTTCGCGATCCCACGTCGGTTTGGGGGTGATCTTGACCGCGCCGCTGGCCACGTTTTGCCCCAGACCGAGGGCGCGACAGCGCTCGACCAGACCCGCACGGGTCTCCTCGCCCATCGCGTGCGCTTCCTTGGCGAGGATGTCCAGGCGCAGCCAGCGGGTGGCCAGCGCCTCGATCTCGCTCTTGGCCTCTTGGGGCAGATCGGCCAAGGCCAGGTCGAGCCGTTCGACGGCCGGCCACGGAGGAAGCTCGCCGGCCAGCACATGCGCGTTCCAGTAGTGATCACCCGCCGCGACCAGCTCCTGCTCCAAGACGGGATCGTGCGGACAGGGCAATACCTCGGGCGACCAGGTCTCGGGGTTCCAAGCGACCAGCGCCCGGAAGGTCACGGACAAGCCGACGGCTCGGGCCAGCAGGCCGATCTGATGCAACTGACAGGCGTATTCCAGGGACACGTCCCGCAGCGGCGCGGCGGGTGCTTTGTAATCGACCACCCCGAGCCGGCCCTGGAGGACGATGAGGTCATCCGGGGTGGCCTGCATCCAGGGCCAGGGCGCCGCCGCCCCTTCGACCCGTCGGGCCAAATCGGGGCGCCGGGTGGCGCCGCTCAGTCGCAGAAACTCGCCGCGAACCAGCGGTTCCAGGGTCGTGCCCCGGCGCAGGTGCGGGTTGTCGGGCGGGGGTTCGGCCCATAACAGCTTGCGGGCCACCACCTCGCGGGCGGTGGCGAAGGGTTGATACTATCCTCGCCGCTCGGCGACCAGGACCCCGATCTCGCTGGCGCCAAAACCCGCCAAGCGGCGCAGATGCTGGGCCAGGCTCAATCCGCTCCCCAACGCCCCGCGCGCCTCCCGCTCGAACAGCGCGGCCAACCACGCCTCGGCCCGATCCTCGCAGCGCGCCGCCTGGGGGAGGCGCCGTAACGCCGCCAAGCCCCGCGCGTAGTCTTCATGAACCATGTCAGCCGCTCTCGCCAAAATTAATTCTGTACGGTCAATTAAATTATATTATATTTATAACAAATTTTTTTAGATCAAGGATAGCACAAAATCACCGGAGGTCCACCATGGCCGATGCCGTTTCCGAGTTGACCGCGCCCCCACCCAGCGGCGGCCTCCGTGGGGTCGCGCCCGTCCACAACCTGCTGGACGATCACCGGCGCAAGCTGCACTGGTCGTTGCTCGCCAACGGTGTGTTGGGCGTCGCGCTGCTGGCGAGCGCCGGCGGGCATCTGTGGTCGGCCTTGCATCCGCCGTCTCCGGAGTATTTCGCCACCACCGCCGACGGCCGCTTGATCCCGATGATTCCGATCAGCGAGCCGTACGTGCCGCAAGAAGTGTTGCTGACTTGGGTCGCGAAAGCGGTCACTCAGGCGTACACCCTGGATTACGTGCACGACCGGCAACAGCTCTCCCTGATGCGCGAACTGTTCACCGCGCACGGCTTCAAGACCCACCTGGCGGCGCTGGAAGAGGCGGGGCTTCTGGAAGCGGTCAAGCAGCGCCGGCTGGTGACGCAAGTGGTGGCGACCGCGCCGCCGGTCATCACCAACCAGGGGGTGTTGGGCAATCGCTACGCCTGGCGGGTGGAAGCGCCCGTGCAGATCCGCTATCAAGGGGCGTCCAGCTTCAGCCAGCCGCAAAAGAACCTCGTGGAGGTGTTGGTGGTGCGTATCCCCACCCACGAACTGGCGCGCGGTTACGCCATTCATCAGCTGATCACCCGTCCGGAGGACCGCCGCGAATGAGGAACGCTGGACCGCTCGTCATCCTGACCCTGCTGAGCCTGACGGCCAGCGCCCAGAGCGACGCGCCCGCTCCGGTCGCTCCCCCGCCGCTCCCCGAAGCGCTCGCGCCTGTGGAGGGCGATCCGGCGACGGGACTGGACCGGCCCCCCGCCGGCCCCGGGCGCGGGCCGGCAGGCGCGCCGCGAACAGGCCCGCGAACAAGCCTTCGAGCAGACTGAAGACCAGTTGCTGCCGCTCGCGCCCGAGCAGCTGCAAGCCCTGATTCGCTCGTTGGAAATGACCGAGACGCTCTCCTCCACCCACGCTCCTCCGGAAACGGTCATGAGCGCCGAGGCCCTGCGGATCGATGCGGCGCGCCCGCCGGTGGTGCGGGTCGCCCAAGGCTACGGCACCAGCATCGTGTTCACCGATCGCACCGGCAAGTCGTGGCCCATCACCGCGTATCAAGGATTCAACGAGGGGCTGTTCGCGGTTTCGGCCAGCACGATCACCGGCAACAAGGAGGACCTGCCGAGCGTGTTGGTGGTGCAGCCCGTGGCCCGCGCCGGCGCGGGCAATCTGGTCGTGACCTTGCAGGGTTTGGAAACCCCCCTCGTGCTGACCCTGGCGCTGGGGCAGACTCAGGTGGATGCCCGCAAGGAGTTCAAGCTGCCGCTGGCCGGTCCGAACGCCAGACCGGAGTACCCGGCGGTCAGCCCGCGCGGCATCGAGACGGCGCTACTGAACGTGCTCAATGGCCTGCCGCCGGTGGCTTCGGCCCCCCGCGTCGAGGTCGGCGGTGTGGAGCCCGAGGCGATGGCCTGGCGGGTGGGCGGCGATCTCTATCTGCGCACCGTGGCGGAAGTGTACAGCCCCGAATACAGCCAGCGGGCCAGCCAGCCGAGCGGACTGCACGCTTACCAGCTCCCGTACGTGCCGGTGCTGCTGGTGAGCTACAACGGCCGAATGACCGAATTGATCGCCCAGGAGTAACCCATGCCGACGCTCAACCGACAGGCGCTGATTCTGGCCGGCGTCCTCGGATGCTTGCTGGGATTTTATCTGTGGATTCGCTGGGAGCCGGATCTCCCGGCGCCGGGAAGCGCCCGCGCCCCCGGCGTGCAGCCGGTCGAATCCGTTCCCGGAGGTCCGCAGACGCCGGAGTACGACCGCCTGCAGGGGCTGGCCGACGCCTCTCGGGCTCACCTGGCCCACGAACGGGGCGTCAGCGCGGTTCCCACGCCGCCGACGTTGCAAGCCCTGCGGTCGGAGCCCCCGGTCAGTCGCTCCCCAGAGCCCCCGGTGGTTCCTCTGCGGCCGGACCCGCCGCCGCCCACCGCCGTGGCGGCTGTCCCACCCCCTGATTCCGACCGTCTGGTCGCCGATCTGGCGCGCGCCATGCAAACGCAGGCCAAAGAGTTGGTGGCGTTTCGCGAGCAACGCTTCAATCCGCGGCCGACTCGCATGGTCACGTTCGAGGATGTGCGGGGGCAGCGCGAACGGGCCGAGGCCCGACCCCGCGACCGGCTCGGAGTCGCGGCGACCCCGGCGACGGGGCCTCGGGATCGGAGCGGCGCGCTGCAACCCGGCGAGATCCTCTACGCGGTTCTGCAAACCGCCATCAACAGCGACGAGCCCGGTCCCGTGCGGGCCAAGGTGACGGGGGAGCGTTTCAGAGGAGCGATTCTACTGGGTAGCCTGCGCCGCTTTCCGCCGGTGACGGGCAGTCGCCCGGAACGGGTGCTGGTCACCTTCGAGGCGCTGACCACGACGGATCGAAGGGCGGGATAGGGATTTCAAGGGTATCCCCCGCGAAAGCGGGCTGACTTCCACCAAGTCTTTGATCACGAGAAAGCATGATCAACCGTCCCAGGAAATAAAGCAGATGACAGCCTCGAAGTTACAAGCTGGTGCGATTTCCCGCGACCCCCTGCATTGGCACACCATCAATTGGCGGGCGGTGCAGCGAAACGTGCGACGGCTTCAGGCGCGTATCGTGAAGGCTACGCAGGAAGCACGATGGGGTAAGGTCAAAGCCTTACAGCATCTTCTGACTCACTCGTTCAGCGGTCGGGCCTTGGCCGTCAAACGAGT